>JBKPQI010000208.1:0-6230 GCA_046733975.1 Verrucomicrobiota bacterium | reverse complement strand
GCTCTGTCGAGCTTTCGCTCCACGGTAAAGTCATTGCAGAAATTACTTAGGCCCGTCGTTTAACCTGACTTGCATTTGGTTCGCGAAATCGGCCGAGTTCACCAAACCGTCGCCTGTTCCATCGCCAATCAGAATGCCGATCGCCAGCGCGAGCGCACTGTTGGTAATGGCTGACATTTAAAAAGCGTGATCGTGATCTTTGCGGATTATTCACCCCCGCTAAACTGAGCGACGAGTTGTCCCAGCGAAATTACTTTCGTTCTCAGACGTCGCTCACACGCCGCAGTAAAACGCTCGCTACAAGCATCGGCATCAGCGAAAGAAAGAACAGTTGAGATGTCATTGCTCCGTCGGGTGCCGACAAGGCCGACGTATCAAGGTAATAGTCGCCTGGAAGCCCTCTGATTGTGGAGATCTGTGTCGCGAGGCCCGTCGTCGTGTTGATGGTGTAAATTCCAAGAGGAGCATCGCTCGAGGTGAAATCGGTATCAATTCCATACAGCGTTTTACCATCGGAGAACAGGTTGAGAATATCCGTACCGAGCCCGCTTCCAACTGGCATCAGTGCGCCGGTCATTTTGTTAACGGTGTAAAGTGCCGCGCTCGCGCTATCCGCTGCCAAAAAATCAAAATACAATTGGCCACCGGGCCCGAACACGAGATTACCTGTCGGAAAAAGGCCCGGAGAGTCAGCGCCGACCATTTCTCCGATGAGCGCATTGCTGTTTCCGTCGCCGGCGACCGAATGAAGCGTCACGGTCGCCTGCCCGACATTGACAGCGAAAAAATTGCCCGCGGATTTGGAATAGGCTAGTCCCTGGAACGTGTCGGGCGCCGTGCTGCTGCCGTACTGTGCTGTTGCGCCCGATTTGCTAATGGTAAAAAGATGGCCGGAGTTCAGATCAGCCCCAAAAAGCTCCCCCTTCGCTCCCGTCGTTAACGCGTAAAATAACGGATCCGTCTCTGCGATCTGGGTAAACTGGCCCGTCGCAACATCGAGCGTTCCGAAGAGATTGGTCGTGCCGTTGTCAGCAGTCACGTAAACCGTGGCGGCGGCCGCGCAGGCGATGGAAGAGATGGCGGAAGCGACTGCGGCAAATGCGGCTTGGCGGAATCGTGAAGGTTTCATGTTCGCCATCATTGGCAAAAAGTAGGACAAGCGGCAAGTGAAACGTCAGGCAATCCTCTACGAGCCGGAGCATTGGCACGGAGTTGGTAAATCGAGCTTCGCCAACGCCGCGTCGAGAGCAATCGCGCCGTCGGAGACAAACACGCGTTTCCCACTCAGCGGTACGATGCTGGCAGGCGCCGGCGAGCTATCCTAGGCATTTACGCCGCTAGCAATCGTCGTTGCGGCGAGCGATCAACACACGGCGGAATTGAGGCCACACTTCATTCGTTCGGCTCAGGGCAGAGGGTAGTGATAAAGAGCAGTCTGTTTTCATGCAAATTTCGCACCCGCACGCGCAGAGTGCGCGCAAAGCACGCCAACTTCTTCAAGGTGCGTGAGGTGTCGCGCCGTTAGCGCCGCCGGGCATCGCGGTTCGGCCACGGCAAGCGAGCCTACTCGTTAGCAACAACTTGCGCTGCTGGCTTGGCCAATGTCGACTTAGTCGCTCACTTTCTGCAACCCTGCGGAAAGAGGTTCCATCTGTGTCTCGAGCCTGGCAATCGTCGTCGCTTGTTGCTCGACGTTACGATGTTCCTTGAGAAACTCGTTAAGCAACATGGCATTCACTGCTTCATAGCGAACGGTCATGACCTTACCTTCCTCATCGCGCACGACGAGATTGGGGTAAACGGCGCAAACTGAACTCTTCGCACGCGAAGTCTCGTGCGAGCCAGACTGGCGGATTCGCTCGACATGACATAAGAGGGTCTAGATTGATGAAGAACTTGCGCAGACTCGCGATTATGGGCTCGGCCGGGCGGCTGGGAGCAGCGCTGGCAGGCGAGTACCGACACCGGTTCGAAGTGCTGAGTTTTGATCGCACCCAGGTTGATCTCCGACAACTGGATGAAGTTCAGGCATGTCTCTCCAGAGCTGAATTTGACCTGCTGATTAATTGCGCCGCCCTCACCAATGTTGATTACTGCGAATCACATCAGCAGCAGGCTTGTCTGGTTAACGCTGAAGCTCCCCGTCTGCTGGCGAAAATCTGTCGCCAGAAAACCGCGAAGCTCATTCACATTAGCACCGACTACGTGTTCGATGGCAGGAAAGACTCTCCTTATATAGAGGAGGATCAGCCAGGTCCGTTGGGCGTCTATGCCGAATCAAAGCTGGCTGGCGAGGAAGAGGTGCTGGCAGTATCCGCGCAGAATCTGGTGGTCCGGCTTTCGTGGGTTTTCGGCCCGGATAAGCCGAGTTTTATCGATCACGTGATTGAACGGGCGCGCGAGAACGAGACGGCCGCGGCGGTGGCGGACAAGTTTTCCTCGCCGACCTACACCCTGGATGTGGCGAATTGGTTGCGCCTGGCCTGGGAGAACGACGCTCAGGGAATTCTGCATCTGGCGAATAGCGGCGAGTGCAGCTGGCAGGAATGGGCTCAATATGCAATCGACGTCTGCCGTGATCTCGGGGTTCCACTGAAAGCCGGGCGCATTGACAAATTGTCATTGACGGACATGAAAAACTTCGTGGCCCGACGGCCGGTTTACACCGTGCTCTCGACTGCGAAACTTACCGCGCTGACGGGAGTGCAACCGCGGCATTGGCGCGAAGCCGTTGCTGAATATATTAGCACGCACATTTCTAGAAAATGAATATATGACCGCCTCCACAAAATCAGGAAACAAAGTTTCAAGAAAAACGGCGTGCCCAAACTTCAGTCTGGGAACGAGAACCAGGATGACCTTCTCGAGGTTAATCGGAATTGTTGCCTTCACTGCGGTTTGTCAGGGCGCGCGCGCGGAACTGAAGTGGGAACAGACGGCAGTGGAATTGCATCCGACGTTTAGCGACAAACAGGCGGTGGCACATTTCAAATACGAAAATGTCGGCAAAACACCGGTGCATTTTAAATCGGTGCACGCCTCTTGCGGCTGTACCACCGCGCAATCGCAAAAAGACGAAGTTCCGCCGGGCGAGAAAGGGGAAATTACCGCCACTTTTAACATCGGCGGCCGGACCGGCACCCAGGTCAAAACCGTCACGGTTGACACAGACGATCCGGATCCCACACGCGCGACCACTCAGCTTACGCTTAAGACGGTTATTCCCCAGTTGCTGGAATTGCAGCCGATGTTTGTAACCTGGCAGAGTGGTGAAGAACCCAAGCCGAAGTTCATCACTGCGAAAGTCAACAAGGATGCAGGAGTTACGAAGCTGGATGTTGTCTCTTCCGTTCCCGATTTTACGGCCAAGGTCGATCGCGGCTCTGCGCCGAACGAATTCCGAATCAGCGTTCAACCAAAAGATACGGGGAAGCCGACTTATTCGACATTGACGATCAAACCGGATTCTCCAGCTGGCGCGGCTCCGTTGAATGTCGCCGTGCGGGTGATGCCTCCGGTTCCGTCACCGGGAAGTACGCCGGCAGTGCAAGCACAGCTTCCTGTTGGTCATCGAGCTGTCGCTTCGCCGGCGACAACTGCTTCGCCGTCGCCTGGTCACTAAAAGAACAGTCGGCTACGGAAGCACGCGAAGAACCCTAAACAAAAAACCACCGGCGCAATGCCGAAGCGATTCTCACAAGAAGCCCGGAGGGCTGATGAACATTAGCCGGTGGTACAACCACCGGTCCAAGTATGGGTCCAGACAGAAGTCCCGGAATGGCGCTGGCCTGAACTCTCGATGTTTTTTCAGCCCCTGGCGGGGCCCCCTGCTCATGTTGCGGTGCACGTCCGGCGGCTCGCGGCACCGGCTAATATCCGGCAACCCCTTTGGGCTGAGGCGTTGGTCCGAACTTTTCAGATGCGAAGAGGAAGCCAAACGCTCAAGGGCTGCGAAAGCAATATGCACGGAGACATGAAGCGGGGCGCAATTCGTCAGGCATTAATATTGATTGCGCTCGCTTTTTTACCGGCGCTAGGGGAGGCGATTTACTTCGGCGGCAAAGTCCCCTGGCAATCGCGGCTCTCCGCGTCGGAGATTGTCACCGTCGATCAGGCGCGAAGCTGGGGGGATAACGTGACATGGGTAGATGCCCGGCCCTCTGATGAATTTGAGAGCGATCATGTGCCCGGCGCGATTCTTTTGAATGAAGATAGTTGGAACGAATTACTGCCGCAGTTCCTCGCGCAATGGTCACCCGACAAAACCGTAGTGGTTTATTGTAGCGCGCAAAGTTGCAATGCGGCGGCTGAAGTCGCGCGCCGTCTCCGCCAAGAAGCCGGACTAAGTAATGTATTCGTTTTGCAGGGCGGCTGGGAAGGGTGGGTGCAGACAAGATGAAGCAGACAACGTCGAACGCTCAACGCTCAACGCCCAACGTTCAATGTAGCAGTCTCCTTCTGCCATTGAGCGTTGGATGTTGGGCGTTAGACGTTGGGCGTTGTTTCTGAGCAATGGCACCTTCTCCGCGCAATATTCTTTGTCGCATCGTAGCTTTGAGTCTCAGTGGGATTTTCATTTACGCAGGGCTAATCAAAATCATCGACCCCATCGTCTTCGCTCGCGATATCGACAACTATCATATGCTACCCTGGACAATATCGGTTCGGCTGGCTTTCTATCTTCCCTGGCTAGAAGTCTTTTGTGGATTGGCCATCCTTTTCGGCTTCTTCTATCGCGGCGCGTTGCTAATATTGAATGCGCTGATCTTTATCTTTATCGTCGCAAGCATCGTAGCTAAGACGCGCGGCCTCGACATCACTTGCGGCTGTTTCGGTCACGCCAGTAAGAACTGGAGCTTCAGTAGCCATTTGCTTTTGGATTTCGCGCTGCTCGCCGCGAGCGTTTTCCTTTGGTTTTCCGATTCGGTAAGCGGAGCGCTTGGCTTACAAGACTGACGTGGCGCAAAGAAAGAATTGTAGGGCAGGCGCGCCACCTGTCATCGCGTTTTTCGAGTAAGCACCTGCATCGTCGCCATTGACGTCCTATAGGTAGAACATGCCCAAGACTCGTCAGGTGACACCCATAGTCATCGCGCAAAGCACGAACTCAGTCATGATGATTCGTCCGCAGCGGTTTTATCCGAATCCCGAAACCGCCGGCGACAACGCATTCCAACGTGACGCCAGCCTCGGTGCCGAACCGCTGAACCTTGCCGCGCGTGCTGAGTTCGATGTCGCAGTGCAAACACTTCGCCACGCGGGTGTAAATGTTCACGTATTTGATGACACCGCCGAACCCGAAAAACCCGATGCGGTTTTCCCTAATAACTGGATCTCGACGCATCACGACGGACGTGTCGCGCTGTTTCCGATGTATTCAGCATCTCGCCGTAGCGAACGCCGGCACGATATCGTGAATGAGCTAAGTAAGTCGTATCGGATCACGGAAGTGATCGACTACGCACCTTTCGAGGAGCATGGATTTTGTCTCGAAGGCACCGGGAGTCTTGTTCTCGATCATGTCAACCGGATCGCCTACATATCGCTTTCGAATCGGTCGAGCTCGGAGGTAATCGCGCGGTTCACCGCAGATTTTGGTTACGAGCCAGTTACCTTTACCAGTATCGGCCCGGACGGGCAGCCGATCTATCACACGAATGTGATGATGTGCGTCGGGACGAACCTGGCACTTGTGGCACTTGAGACGATTCCTAACGACTCGGAGAGAAAGAAGGTGAAAGGACGTTTGGAAGCCACGGGCAAAGAAATTGTGGAGCTCAAGCCGGACCAGGTGGCGAATTTCGCCGCCAACGGAATCGAACTGGACGACGGGCGAGACGAGAAACTGCTGGTATTATCAGCTCGTGCCATCCCAACCTTCAATGAGCGCCAGCGGACGATGTTGGAACGACATCTGCGCCTTGTGCCTTTGAAAGTACCCACGATTGAGATTGGCGGCGGCAGCGCCCGTTGCATGATCGCCGAGATTCACCTTCGACCCTTGTAGCCGCGGGCGCTGCTGGCGTTGGCGTTGCGCAGTGGTTGTTGTCGTGGCGCTTGTGCCAAGCGCCGAATCTAAGACCAGGCTCCTGTAGTCGCTGACCGCAAGCAGCTGCGGCGAAGCCGCCAAATCTACGGATGAATGTGGATTGAACAGAGGGTGAGAGTATGTTCGGCAGTGCCCGCCGCGGCGTTTGTGTCGGCATCGCCCGACGAAGCGGCCGCTCCAT
>JBKPQI010000207.1:0-4395 GCA_046733975.1 Verrucomicrobiota bacterium | reverse complement strand
CACAAGACGGAATACGAGATTGTGATGTATGTCTCGTGGGCTCGGAGATGTGTATAAGAGACAGGGACGGGGATGAGTCAGCCTGGCGCCTGGCGAACAAGGTTGCAACGCTGACCGCGATTTTCATGAGCGTGGTTACGCTGTTCGGAATTATTTTTGCACCGCAACTGGTCGACCTCCTGACCTGGTGGAGCTGGCCGCCCGATAAAACTGCTCTGACCATTTTACTAACGAGAATTATGTGGCCGTTTATGCTGCTGGTCTCACTGGCGGCATTGGTGATGGGGATGTTGAACGCGAAACACATCTTTGGTCCGCCTGCGATGGCCTCGAGCTACTTCAATCTGGGCTCCATCATCAGCGGTGTCGCGATCGGCTGGTGGCTCGATCCGCATTTCGGTTCGCGTTCATTGACCGGCCTGGCCATCGGCACGCTCGTCGGCGGTTTATGGCAATTAACGGCACAGTTTCCATCTTTGCGACGCGTCGGTTACAGCTATCGCCCCAATTTTCATTGGCGCGACGAAGGCGTCCGTACCGTGCTTACCTTGATGGCTCCGGCCGTGATCGCAGCTAGTGCCGTGCAGGTAAACGTGCTCATCAACAGCGGATTCGCCGCCAGTCTTGGCAACGGTCCGGTGAGCTGGCTGAACATTGCCTTTCGTTTGATGCAATTGCCGCTCGGAATTTTTGGTGTCGCTATCGGCACCGTTACGCTCCCGCTGGCTTCGAAAAGCGCGGCTTTGGGAAAGATCGACGAATTCCGCGGTATTCTGGCCAGCGGAATGCGCATGGCCTTTCTGCTGACGGTGCCATCGGCCATCGGGCTGGCGATGCTGGCGTCGCCCATCATCAGCGTGATTTATCAGCACGGCCGGTTCACGGCCGAGATGACGCGAGAGACCGCCGGTGCCTTGCAGTTTTACGCGATCGGTTTGGTTGCATATTCCGCGCTCAAGGTTCTGACGCCGGCCTTTTATGCGATCGGTAAACGCAACACTCCAATGTTCGTTAGTTTTCTGGCGATTGGGACGAATCTTTTTCTGAACTGGCTTTTTACTTTCCGCCTGGGCTGGGGGCACCGCGGTCTGGCCTTTTCCACCAGCATCGTTGCGACGATTAATTTCCTTTTGCTGTACGGACTCATGTGGCAGCAGACGCGTGGACTGGAGAGCCGCCGCACCTTCACCGAGCTGGCCAAGATTTGCCTGTCTGCCGGTTTGATGGCGCTGATTTGCTGGGCCGCGAATTACTGGTGTCTCGATCGTTGGGAACAATTGCGTTTCATTGCCAAACTATGCGCCCTCTTCGGCACAATTGTCGTTAGCGCGGCACTATTTTTTGGCGTGGCATTGTTACTGGGGGTGGATGA
Organism: Verrucomicrobiota bacterium; assembly: GCA_046733975.1. Lineage (GTDB taxonomy): Bacteria > Verrucomicrobiota > Verrucomicrobiia > Chthoniobacterales > UBA10450 > AV69. Next base: position 3,023 of record JBKPQI010000207.1, on the reverse strand, counting down.
GCTGCGCGAGGTTGTCGACCTGGTTCGGCGAAAACTGCGGCGCAGCTAATTGGTGCCGTTCGCGCGTGTCCGTTGCTAATCCTCTCGATTTTGGGCGATTGAAATTGGCGTCTTCCTAATGGGCAGTTAGAGCAACCGTTCCTTGAAAAGGCGGGCGATTGAGGTCAATCGCCCCTACCTTAGCGCCTGATCCAGGTCTTCGATCAAATCATCCGGATGTTCCAGGCCAATGGAGCAACGCAGCAAACTCTCCGGCGATTTGGAGTCCGGTCCTTCGACGGATGCGCGATGCTCGATCAGGCTTTCCACACCCCCCAGACTGGTCGCGCGCGTGAAAATTTTCGTTTTTGCCGCCACCTGCATCGCCGCGTCTCGTCCGCCTTTGGCTTCAAACGAAAGCATTCCCCCATACATCGACATTTGCTTCTCTGCGATCTCGTGACCGGGATGCCCCTTGAGTCCCGGAAAATGGACGCGTTCCACTTTGCCATGTTCTGCGAGAAACTCCGCCACTGCCGCCGCATTCTCCGAATGCGCTCGCACCCGCAGCGGCAAGGTCTTCATTCCGCGCAGAATCAGCCAGCAATCGAAAGGCGAGGGGACAGCTCCGCCCGTGTATTGAATGGTGCGAACGCGCTCAAAAAAATCGTCGTTCTGTTTGGCGATAACAATTCCACCCATGACGTCGCAATGGCCGCCGAAATATTTGGTGGTGGAATGGAAACTGAAATCGGTCCCGAGTTGCAGGGGCCGTTGAAAGATCGGCGCCCAGGTATTATCACAGACCGAAACCACCCCCGCTTCACGCGCGATCTGCGCAAGCGCCGCGATATCGACGATCTTCAGAAGCGGATTTGATGCCGTTTCCATCCACAGCAGTTTGGTGTTTGGTCGCAGCGCCTTTTTGACTGTCGCCAGATCGCTCATGTCCACGAAATCGGTTTCGAGTTTCCAGCGCTCGAACAAGTCGGTCAGCAGCCGACTCGTTCCATAATAGGCGTCGACATGGGCGAGCACGTGATCGCCGGGTGAAAGCGCTGAGAACAACGCCATCGCTGTTGCCATCCCGCTGCCGAACGCTGCTGCCGCGGCTCCGTCTTCCAGCGCGCTCACTCCATCCTCAAGGGCTTTGCGATTCGGGTTATCGTTGCGCGAGTACATGAACCCGCGCGAATAAGTGCCTTCGACGTCGCGCTGAAATGTCGTCGAAAGATGAATCGGCGCGGCCACCGCGCCGGTGGCGGAGTCAATCTCGTGTCCGGCATGAACCGCCACCGTTTCGATGCGAGCTTTGCGCAAATCTTTCGTCACGCGTGCAATCTAGGCAGCAGCCCTATCGCTTGGCAATTTTTCGCTGCAAAGTCCGTCATCCCGAGCGACAGCCGAGGGATCCCGATGAAGTTACCTTCAAGGGTACATGGCGGGATCCCTCGACTTTGCTCGGGACGACCGTCATGTGTAAGCGAAAAGGGGGAAATCCGCCCCCGCAGGATTCAATTTGACGAGCGCCCATAGCAAGCGGAAATACCAGACTTCCATGCGCCTTTTCCGGCGCGTCCAAACCTATGAGTTCCGCCTTGGGCATTTACGAAGACGACGTTTTTAAGATGGCGTGTGAACAGTTCCGCGTCATCGCCGACTACCTGGAGATCCCTCAGAATGATCGCGACCGTCTGATGATGCCCAAGCGCGCCATCGCCGTGACGCTTCCAGTGCACATGGACGATGGCAACACGAAGACATTCCAAGGTTATCGCGTGCAGCATCACCTGACTCTTGGTCCAACCAAAGGCGGCACTCGTTTCGCGCCTGATCTTTCTATGGGTGAGACGGCGGCCCTGGCCATGTGGATGAGTTGGAAATGCGCGCTCAACGGCTTGCCCTATGGCGGGGCCAAAGGCGGGATCGCCTGCGATCCGACGAAGCTTTCGCGCAGCGAATTGGAAGCGGTTTCGCGCCGTTACATGCAGGAAATGATTCCGTTCGTCGGGCCACACACCGACATCATGGGACCGGACATGGGAACGAACGAACAGGTGATGGCGTGGTTCATGGATACGTATTCGGTTTATCAAGGTTACGCCGTCAGCGAAATCGTCACCGGTAAACCAGTTTCGATCGGTGGCACGGAAGGTCGGCGCGAATCGACCGGGCGCGGTGTTGTTTACCTGATCGAGCGCGCGATGGACTTGTTGAAAATGGATCCGACCGAGTGCACCGCGATCATCCAGGGGTTCGGCAATGTCGGATCGGTGGCAGCGTTATCGCTGGCGTTAAAAAGCGGCATCAAAGTCGTCGGGATCAGTGATGCGACGGCGGCAATTTACCATCCCAAAGGAGTGGATGTGAAGGCGGCGGAGCAACACGTTTTGAAAAAGGGCAATCTGCGCGCATTTAATCAGGACGATCACATCGATCCTAACGAGTTGTTGGTACAGAAGTGCGATGTGCTCGCGCCGTGTGCCGTTGACCGTGTCATTACGGAAAAGAATGCAGCCAAATTGCAGTGTCGGATTCTTGCCGAAGGCGCCAATGGACCCACGACTCCGGAAGCGGATAAGATTCTCGATCAACGTTGGAATGAGGTCTTTGTCATTCCCGATATCTTGTGCAACGCCGGCGGTGTCATCGTTTCCTACTTCGAGTGGGTCCAGGGCTTGCAGTCCTTCATGTGGAGCGAGACCGAAGTAACCGATAAACTTTTCCGTATTCTGGAGCATTCCTTTACCCAGGTGATTCGGCGTGCGAAAGCGCACAAAATCTCGCATCGCATGTCGGCCATGGCGACCGGAGTGGAGCGCGTGATGAAGGCCAAAGGCACACGCGGTTTGTTCCCGTAGAGAATCTCGGATTCACCTTGCCACAGTTGACTTCTGAACGCGTAAATCGACAATTCCGGCGTGGTTCTCACGTCCGTTCTCACATTCGAAGTAACAGCTCGTGCCTAGTGTCGCGCCCATAAAGCTTCCTGCCGACAGGCCTTTTTGCAGCTCAGTAACTACCGGACACGATAAGTACAAGGC
>JBKPQI010000206.1:0-14849 GCA_046733975.1 Verrucomicrobiota bacterium | reverse complement strand
GACATCGTTTCGCGTTTCGATGTAGCCGAAGTTGTCATCGCGAAGAACGAAGAGCCGCATTTCGATCTACTTCGCAACGCTTTTCCGATTTCGGCCCCTTACATTTACTAGCGCTACTGAGCGCTCAAACCAAAATCGGATCGCAGTCGACAACTTAGAGTTTCATGTTCCGTCTGCGACAGTGAATTGTTTACACACTTCGATCTGGTGGGTGTACTCGGGAGGTTCCAAATCCGGCGTCATCCTCGCGCCCAGTCGAGGGATTCCGCGAATCGTGCCTTAAAGGTAACGCAACGGGATCCTTCGACTTCGCTGTGCTCCCGCTCAGGATGACGACTGTTGCGGCTCTCCTAACAATTCGTAAGACAACACACTCAAACAATAAATGGCGGCGGTTTCCACCCGCAGAATGATCGGGCCGAGAGTGATGGGGCGACAGCCCTGGCCGCGCGCGAGGTTCAGCTCGGCCGGAGTGAAATCGCCCTCCGGACCAATGCACATCAGAACGCTGGTTGGACGCGCCTGATGTTCATGTTCGTACTCAGCCAGCACATTTTTCAAATGCACCGCATCGGATTGAAGCGAACCGACCAGACGCAGTTGCGGTAGAGGCAGCCGTCTCGGCCGAACTCCCGAAGTTATTGCCGGCAACGCGCCTGCCTCTGCCGCCAAAAAGAATTCGCTCAGCTTTCTCGGCATCTGCACCGTCGGCAGCCAATTTTGTCCGCATTGCTTGGCCGCCTCAATCGCGACCTGTTGCCATTTCATCCGCTTTTGCTCCGCCTCGTTGGCGTCGAGATGGACAATGGTGCGGTCGGAAATAATTGGCGCGATTTCCGCCGCACCCAACTCAACCGCTTTCTGCACGATCAGATCCATGTTTTTCCCTTTCGGGATGGCCTGCGCCAGCGTAATCTGACAGCGCAACGGAGCCACCCGCGCATCGTGCAGTTTGCGAAGCTGAATCTCTTGGCGAGTCAGATTCGTGATCTCAGCCGTCACCTCGTGGCCACGCCCATCGAACACCACCACGCGTTCGCCGGGCTGCAGCCGAAGCACATGGCGCGCATGATGAACTTCCGAGTCCCGCAGAACCAGCGAGTCAGGATTCCAGTTTTCGGGTGCGATGTAAAAACGATGCATAAATTCCGATCCCGTCATGCCGAGCGCAGTCGAGAGATCCCTCGATGGTGCCTTAAAGCTTACGCAACGGGATTCACCGACTTACGCTCGGGATGACGAGTGTAAACTACCGAAAGAATTTTTTGGCGCGTTCGAAGAAGCTCTTGTAGAGCGGCGTGTTCTCCTCACCCACCAGGGCCGCAAATTCCTCCAGCTTCCGGCGTTGCTCGGCGTTCAGGCGCGTCGGCACTTCCACCGCCACACGCGCCAGTAAATCTCCCCGGCCGCGGCCTTCAATATTGACGACGCCTTTGCCGCGCAATTTGAATATCTGACCGGTTTGGGTCCCAGCGGGGATCTTCAGGTTCGCTCTGCCTTCGAGCGTCGGCACCGGGACTTCCCCGCCGAGCGCAGCCAGCGGGAATGAAATCGGGACCTCGCAGTAAAGATCGTCTTCGTCGCGTTGGAAAACCGGGTGTTCCTTGATGTGCAGCACGACATACAAGTCGCCCGGCGGGCCACCGCGAATACCCGCCTCCCCATTTCGCGAAGAACGCAAGCGCGAGCCACTGCCAATGCCTGCAGGAATTTTCAGTTTGATCCGACTGGAATTTTCGACTCGCCCTTCTCCGCCGCACTTGTGACATGGTTTTTCAATGATCTGGCCGACGCCGTGACAACGCGGACAGGTTTGCGAGACCTGAAAAAATCCGCGCGAGCTGATGACCTGCCCGCGACCACCGCAGGTCGGACAGTTGATCGAACGCGAACCCGGCTCTGCCCCGGAACCCTGACATTGGTCGCAGGTATCGAGCTTCCGAATCTCGATTTCTTTCTCTGTTCCAAAAGCAGCTTCTTCGAGAGTGATCTGCATGTCGTAGCGCAGATCGGAGCCACGCTGCCGTTCGTCGGCGCGGCCTACTCCGCCGCCGCCAAAGAAACTTTCGAAAATCCCGCCACCGCCGCCTCCGAAAACCTCTCGAAAAATATCGAATGGATCGTGGAACCCGCCGCCAAAGCCACCTGCGCCTCCGTGCGCGAAAGCGGCGTGTCCGTAGCGGTCGTATGCACCGCGCTTATCGGGATCGACCAATACATCGTAAGCCTCGCCGAGCTCCTTAAATTTCTCCTCAGCGTGCGGATCATTGGGGTTTTTGTCGGGATGAAATTTGACGGCGAGTTTGCGATAGGCGCGCTTGATTTCATCCTCAGGCGCACCGCGGGAGACACCCAGCACTTCGTAATAATCGCGTTTGGTTGTGGCCATTTACACTGACTTACGATCAGTTCGAACGTCTTTGGAGTGAGTGAAGCCTGCCATGCATGCATGCCACGCGCGAGGCGTGAGGTCGATCGGCCGTTCCGTCGGGCGATGCCGAGTATTTGCGGCTTGGCCGCCTAAACAATAGCATCGAGCAAGGGACTGCTCGATCCACCTTTGAACATGGCACGTATTTGCAGGGCCCACGCTGAAATGTGACAAGTGATCAGTGACAAGCAAAGCAATCGTCGCGCCGAAATGTTCCTCGCTGGTCACTGATGACAGGGTCCGGCGTTCATCAAAAAACACTGTAGTCGCTTTAGCACTCCTCGTGCTTTCACTTCGTCCCGCTCGAAACGACCACCGTCGCCGGCCGCAAAAGCCGGTCTTTCAGGCGATAGCCACGACGAGCCTGCCGAATGACGTGACCTTCCGGAACTTCGTCGCTCGGTTCGTGGCCGATAGCCTCGTGCAGATTGGGATCAAACTTTGCCCCTTCCGCATCGACGGGTTGCAATCCATTTTCCGTTAGGAAATCAGTCAGTTGTTTCAAAACCATGCTCATGCCGGAATAAATCGGCGAGCGTTCGCCCTCCTCTCGCGCGGCGGAAAGACCGAGCTCAAAATTGTCGATGATTGGAACCAGCCGCTCGAGCAAACCGCGGTTGGCGTATTTGATGCCTTCATCTTTTTCGCGCGCGGCCCGCTTTTTGTAATTCTCGAAGTCCGCCTGGGTTCGCAGCGCAAGGTCGCGAAATCGGTCCAAGTCGCTTTGCAGACTAGCGACCGCATCGTCTGTCGTGTCTTCTTCCGCCAGGTTGGTTGCCGAATCGGACGACACCGGTGGAGGGATTTTGTCTTCTTCGCGAGGTTCAGGGCTGGTTTTTTTCATGTTTACGAATGGTAATTAAGGTGATGTCGTCGTTCTGAGGGTAGGAACCTACAAAATTTCGCACGTCATCAATTAATCGCGTGATGATGGCTGAAGCGCCTTGCGCCGCGCTCGCCCGCACCGATCGGATCATGCGATCGACACCGAATTCAAATCCCTCCGCATCCAACGCTTCCGTCACGCCATCGGTGTAAAGAACCAGACAATCATCCTGCTCGAGCGGAACGGGGAAATCGTTGGTAATCCGGTCGAAAACACTGCCGCTATCGATCCCTACCACCATCCCGGGTGGCTTGACCAGTTCCACCGTTTGCCGCGAACGCCGGTAAAGCAGCGGCGCATCGTGTCCTGCACGGGCCAACATGAGTGAGCCGACGGAATGATCCACCACCAAATATGCCATGCTGATAAACATGTCCTCTTTGATGTCAGGATAAAGTTGCCGGTTCACGGCCTTTAACACGTCCGCCGGAGACGGATTTTGCGGCGCCTGACTCCGGAGCACGCTTCGACAAATGGCCATGATTAGCGAAGCCGGCACCCCTTTACCCGAAACATCCGCGATCGCCAGCCCCAGCCGGTTTTCGTCAACCCGGATGTAATCAAAATAATCGCCGCTCACCTGTTTCGCCGGAATGTTGATCCCGGCAATCTCGAATCCCGGTAAAGCCGGTGATTTTTCCGGAAGCAGGATGCGTTGAATGTCGCGCGCGATTTCCAAGTCGTGATCGAGCCGCTTCTTTTCGTTCGCCTCCGAGTAAATGATGGCGTTGTAAAGCGCGAAAGCGGACTGCTCGGCGATCGATTTGAAAACGACGAAGTCGCTCGGCGTAAACGGCGCGCCCATCGGTCCGTTGCCGACTGCGAGCACGCCCATGTTTTGCTTGCCGTAAAGCAGCGGCGTCGCCATCAACGAAGCGGTCCCGAGTGGCGTTTCGCGCAAACGCGCCAACTCCGGCACTTGCGAGACATCCGCCAGCGATACCGCCTGGCCCGTTTGCCAGACGGTGCCGATCAAACCTTCACCGGCAACCACATTATGCATCCGTAAAAATCCTTCCAAGGCAGCGGGCGTGGTCGCGGCTTGATGTAAGATGTGGCCGGGCACTTGAACCAGCGGCGGGCAACCCTTGGAAAGAAATACGGGTACCAGCTTGTTACCGGTGCGGTCGGAGAGATAAAGCGCGCCACCATGAGCATCGAGAATTCGCGTCGCTCCCTCAACAATCAACCGATGCAGATCATGCGGCTTAATTGTTTCCCGAAACGCTTCGCCGAGTCCGTGCAGAAAATCGAAAACGAGCGTTTCCTCGACTTGAATTTCTTCCTTGGACCGCTCGAGGGCGTGGACTTTGCGGGTTTGGCGAAAGGTAGTGAAAGCCCACCCCAGAATGACGAAGGCCAGGGCCGCGAAGAGAAAGCTTGGCCACATGACGATCGAGGCCAAGGTTATTTCTTTACCGGGTTGTCGTGAAGATCCTGCTTGAGGTACTCGAGAACGTCTTTGAACCGCAAAAGATTTTCCGGCGCCGCTTCACACAGCGCTTCGTGAGCCGCCAACATTTCTTTGGCCTGCTCCTTTTTCCCGCTCGTCGTGGTAGCGAGTGCATCGCATTCCGGGGCGTGCGCGCCGTTGCTGGAAATTTGAAATAGCTGATCGAGCCCGAGACCAGAGAGCAATTGCCGGCTGCGATCGCCGCAATGCACGACCTTTAAATGTCCCTGCCCAAGTTCCTTTAATCGCAAAGCCAGCCCGGCCATCGTCCCCATGAAGGTCGAATCCATCATCGCGCAGTCATGTAGGTCAATGACGAACTCGCGATAGCCGCGGTCTACCATTTCCCGGGCAAACTGCTTCAAATTTCCGCTATTTAGAAAACTCCCTTTGCCCTCCACCCGGACCCAGACGGCAGGGCCGCTTACACCGACCTGAATGGACGATTCCACGATTAGCTACAGAAAATTTATTAAATTTAGCGTTGTCAGTCAAACTCTCTAATCCCACAGGAAAGAGCGTTTCTCAGCCACAATCCGGCCGTGTTCAATTAATAAACACCTCCAGGCCAGCACTCCACCGTCGTCAAGATACTCATCTCCGACCACTCGAAATTCGCTGCGGTTCGTTCCTTGTGCGTTTTGATAGGTCTGTTGTTTAGCCTGCACAAAAGCGTGAAGGTTTTCCTGCTTGTATTCAAACCGGACCGTCAAATCAGCAGGGCGCTTCGTTCGCCAGAAGAAATCAAAATATTGCCCGAACCGTTGCCGTTGATCCAAAGCGGTAACGGCCCCAAACAAACGATAGGAGCGCTCGAAGGTTAGTGATGCCTCCTGGTAGACGGTGTGGGATCGGAATGCCGCCTTATTGGTCGCATCCGTCGTCGCGCCAGGCTTGAGCCCTCTAAGCTCCGTTCCCTGTGGCGTCAGCGTGTAAATCTTGGTTTTGCGAAACTGAAAATCGGGGTTTAGCGCTACCGGAAATTTTCTGGAATTGTTCTCGGCTCCGAGCAAAGAGGTCGCGCACAGCAAAAGTGCGACTGCGCAGGTAAACCGCATTGCCATATGAAACCGGCTGAGCGCCCTGCTGTCAATGTCGGCCCTTAGCAGCGGCTCTCGACGAAACAAACAGCGGCGCTTCAAACGCGATGTCATCCTCAACCGCGCAGATACGCCAGTTCGGCTCGGACGATCTCACGGACACTGATTGCTCACGCAAACTAGCTTGTGCAGCAACGACCATTGGAAAGGTCCCACGCTTGCGCTCGGGATTTGAAAAAGCGCGGGAGCGCGGCCCGGCGACATCAATGCCATTCGTGAAAGGTCGGCCCCTCTTTTTCTTGCATGAGGGAAAAGCGAATCACGGTTTCGCGATGTACGCGGGCGGATAGATTTCCCGGGTGATCGAGGTTCAATATGAACGCGGCGTTTTTCTGCCGCAACAAAATCTCTGGCTGGATCCGTGGGAGGCAAAGGATTTCGCCTTCGTTTCGCACGCACACAGCGATCATATCGCGCCCCATCGCGAAATCATCGTTTCGGAACGAACCGCGCGTCTGATGCAAGCGCGCCTGCCAGGCGAGCGAGAGGAAATTCTTTTGCCGTTTGGTCGGGAAACAAATGTCGGCGGAATGCGGGTGACATTGCTTCCTGCGGGCCACATTTTCGGTTCTGCGCAGTTTTTGCTGCGGACAGAACACGACTCGCTGCTTTACACGGGTGATTTCAAATTGCGTCGCGGTCAATCGGCTGAACCGGCGGAATGGACAGCAGCCGACACATTGATCATGGAGACGACCTACGGTCTTCCGCGATATCGCCTGCCACCAACCGCAGATGTGGTTGCCCAGATCGTCGCTTTCTGCCGGGACGCGATCGACAACAACGAAGTCCCAGTGTTGCTAGGGTATTCACTCGGGAAAGCGCAGGAGATTCTCTGTGCGCTGAGCGGAGCCGAGCTGACGGCGATGCTGCATGGCGCTGTCTACGAAATGACGCGGATCTATCAGCAGTTCGGCCAGGAATTCTGTGACTACGTTCGTTATCGCCCGAACGATGTGACTGGGAAAGTTCTCATCTGTCCGCCAAGCGCGAATCGCTCGGCCATGCTTGAAAGAATCCCGCGGAAACGAGTCGCGATGATCAGCGGTTGGGCGGTTGAACCCAATGCAATCTATCGTTACCAGGTGGATGCGGCTTTTCCACTTTCCGATCACGCCGATTACGACGATCTCCTACGCTATGTCGATTTGGTGAAGCCGAAGCGGGTTCTCACCTTGCACGGATTTGCCGCTCAATTTGCCACCGACCTGCGCCGCCGCGGCATCGAGGCGTGGGCATTAACCGAGGAAAACCAAATGGAGCTGAGGTTCGGGACAGCGCTCGCGAATGCAGCCGGCGCACCTGCTTTTGTAGAGGCCGTCCCAGGCGGCAAGAGTATACAATTTGCCGAAGCAGCGGATGCTACAGCACCGTCCGAGTTCCTGACCTTCGCCGACGTCGGAGAGGCGATTGCGGCGACGCCCGCTAAACTCGAGAAGATTCGACTGCTCTCGGTATATTTGATGAAGCTGGACGAGACGCGGCTCCCCATCGCCACCACCTACTTTACCGGGCACGCTTTTCCACAGAGCGATCTACGCACACTGCAAGTCGGCGGCTCGGTAATTTATCGCGCGCTGGCAGGTGCGACAAAAATGAGCGACGCGGAATTTCGTCAAATTGCTTCCAGTCACGGTGATGCGGGCAAGACAGCGGTTGAAGTGCTCGATGGCCGGACAACGCCGGAGCCGTTTAGCCTGGCCGATTCCTACACGTTCTTCGAACAGCTCCACAAGTTGCGCGGTCCCGTAGCGAAAACCGAGGCTTTGCAAAATCGTCTGGCACACCTTTCGGCGCGCGAAGGTCAGTACGTGGTCAAAATTCTCAGCGGCGACCTCCGGATTGGATTGCGAGAAGGTCTGGTGGAGGAAGCAATCGCCAAGGCCTTCGCTGCGTCGCTCGATGAGGTGAAGGAAGCAAACATGCTGCTCGGCGACATCGGCCGAAGCGCGGCTCTGGCAAAACGACAACAACTTCATCGTGCCGAGCTCACGCTCTTTCGTCCGATCAAATGCATGCTCGCGAGTCCGGAACCGACGGCGGAGGCGATCTGGAAACGCTTTGTGGAAAGCATGGTAGGGGCTGCTTCCTCAGCGGCAGAACGGCAAACGGTGCCGCCGGAGAGCGCCAGTACAACAAATGTAGCGCCCCCGAAACAGTCCGGGGCAGAGCCGAAAAACCTGCCGCCAGGCATTTCATCGGATACGCCGCTGAGGACAGCAGCCTCTACAGAACGAGCGACCGTTTACGTGGAGGACAAGTTCGACGGGATCCGAGCGCAACTGCATGCCGGCGGTGATCAAGCTGAAATTTTCTCACGCGACCTCAAACGTATCACGAGTCAATTCCCCGAAATCGCCGAGGAAGCGCGAGCCTTTTCCGCAGAGGTCATTCTGGACGGCGAGATCATCGCGTACGCGAAAGACCGCAAGCTGACCTTCTTCGATTTGCAGAAGCGGCTGGGACGCAAAAGCGAAGGGTTAGACTTATTCGAGAGCGCGTCCGCGGATGTGCCGGTAATATTCGTCGCGTTTGATTTGTTGTTCCTCGATGGCCAATCCCTTTTACGTACGCCGTTACGGGAACGGCGCGAGCTTTTACGCGGCCTCAAGCTCGGACCAAAATTTCAGGTCGCCACCGTAGTCGCGGCTCATTCTGCTAACGAGATTGAGACTGAATTCAAACGCGCCCGGCTGCGTTTGAACGAAGGGCTGATGATCAAGGACCCGGAGAGCTTGTACGCGCCGGGGCGACGCGGCTTGTTTTGGTTCAAGCTCAAGAAAGAGCTGGCCACGCTCGATGTGGTAGTCGTAGCGGCCGAGCTTGGCCACGGTAAACGCAATCATGTGCTGAGCGACTACACGTTTGCCGTGCGTGACGAAAACAGCGGGGAACTGTTACCGATTGGCAAAGCTTATAGCGGGCTGACCGATGCTGAAATCGCCGAGCTGACCGAGCATTTCAAACAAAACACCGTGGTCGATCGCGGCCGCTACCGCGAAGTGAAGCCGGATATTGTTTTGGAAGTGGCTTTCAATTCCATCCAGCCCAGTACGCGTCACGCCAGCGGACTGGCGTTGCGTTTCCCCCGCATCAAGGCCATTCGGCGGGACAAGACGGTGGAGAATATCGATACGTTGGCTTACGCCCAGCAATTAGCTACCGAACAAAATCGCGGGTACGACAACTCGTCATCCCGAGCGAAAGCCGAGGGATCCCGTTGAAGGTGCTTTAAAGCTTACGGAACGGGCCCCCTCGACTGCGCTCGGGATGACGAAGTCTAGCAGTTCATTTAACTGTAGCCACGGCGCTCTGTCGCCGTGTCCGTCAGACGCCTCGATAGAGCGAGGCGACTACAGTGTCCGCCTCGGCCACACTATTCTTAAACCGCTTTCTTGCGCCTTCTACGGAGTCGGCGAAGGCGCCGCCGAAGGGCTCGGGGTGAATCGCGTCACGGCTGTGGTTTCAATGACATCGCGATGCAGGTTCTGCCAGTTGGCATAAATCGCGACGATGAGCAGTCCAACGACGATCGCGACCATGGCGAAAAACATCCCTTTGGAAATCCGCTCGTCGTTACTCGAATCCTCACTCATTGCCATCGATCCTTAGCTTGCCGATCTCGTTCATCACTCGCTCGCTTAACTTTTGATACATCTGTTTACCCCGCCCAGCCACGTCTGCTTCGTTAAAAAAAATCGGATGTCCAACGACAATGGTGATTCGATGAAGCCGGATTTTGTTACTGCCACGTGGCCAGGCTTCGTGGGCTCCGAAGATGCGCATCGGAACGACCGGTGCGAGCGTTTTGGCAATGACGAGGCCGAGGCCGGGCTCCGCGGGTTGCAAATTACCGTCCAGCGTTCGCGCGCCCTCCGGGAAAACCAGCGTGGCTTCTCCGGCGCGTAAAATCCGGATCAAGGCCTTGAGTGCGCTCCGATCGCTTCCTTCTTGATCGACGGGAACGACGTTTAGCTTCGGCAGGAGCCAGCCCCAAAACCAGTGATCGAGCAGCGTTTTGCGCGCGAGAAAGAAAATCGCGCGATCAGAAGCATTCCCGGCCAGCGGCGGATCGAAAAAACTCTGGTGATTCATGGCCAGAATCACCGGCCCGCTCTGAATCACTCGCTCGCGATGCAAAATCCGGAATCCAAAAAAGATTTGTGCTAGCAAACGCGAAAGGGTGTAGCCCAGCCAATAATAGAAGTTCACGGCGACCGGGGATAATCGGATGCTGGATGCGCGAGCGGATCTCGTGTTATTCCTCGACATGACGATTCGGCACGTGTCATCCCGAGCCGCGTAGAGGGAGAGGGATCTCGCAACCGCACGAGGTGGGTCGATCGGACTTTGTGTGATCCATCACCATTCGTGAGATCCCTCGGTTGCGCTCGGCATGACACGCGCGTGAGCTTTATGGTGATCGCATCGGCTTCTGACCAAAATGCGGCGGATATTTTCGACTGGTCAGGCTGCATACAGAGATTGCTAATTCCGCAGGCCTTTTTGTTTCAGGCGACAGATAATTTCATCCACCACTGCTTCAATTGTAAGATCAGAAGTGTCGATTACTTCGGCGTCGGGCGCGACGATAAGTGGTGACGCGGCGCGGGAAGAATCGGCACGGTCCCGGGCGACAATTTCATCGTACTGGCCTTCGGCCTGTCGACGTTGCATCCGCACTTCTGGCGCTGCGTCGATATAAAATTTGAACGGCGTTTTCGGGAAAACGACTGAGCCGATATCTCGTCCCTCCATGACGACGTTGTCCGCCTGGGCGCATTCCCGCATCCGGGCGACGAGAATTTCGCGAACGCGCGGAATGCTGCTCACGATGGAGACGGCACGGTTCACATTGTCATCGCGCAGATGCGAAGCCGGATCGCGATCGTCGATCAGAATGTGCGATTGTTTATCGACGAGGTCGCAAACGATTTGTGACCGCTCGACTGCGGCGACAACGGCTGCAGGGTCGTGCGCATCTACCCTGCGCTGCAAAACTTGCCATGTGACGGCGCGATACATTGCGCCGGAATTGACATAGGAGAATCCAAGCTGCCGAGCCAGGGCAAAGGCAACACTACTTTTGCCGGACGCAGCGGGACCATCGATGGCAATGACGTGATGCGACGACATGCAGTTTGCGGCAAGTTTGTCATCGGAGTTTGCGTGGAAGCAAGCGCGCGTATGCGACAATGCCGTCCTGGAGGAAACCATCGCGGTGCCCGGGAAAGCACCAAACTCCAAACCCCAAGCACCGAAGAAGCTCCAATATTCAAGCTCCAATCAGAGCTCCGCGCTCTCATTTGAACATTCGACCTTGGACCTTCTTCGGAACTTGGTGCTTGGGATTTCCGCCGTGGTGCCAACGACAAGCGTTGCCTGTTCAGACGGAGATCCGATCCCCAAAGGGCCGCGAAAAACTTTTCGCCAACGGCGGTGTGTCGCTGAAGCTGCGCGCAGCGGCGCGTGCTCTCGCTGGACAAGCGCGTCGGATATCGGCATGCTTCCTCTTCAATCTTTGAGCGGCTGGGGCATTCGAAAGGTACATGGAACTTCGGGTTAAACGCGCACCTCATATCGATGCGGAAATTACCGTCCCGGGTGACAAAAGTATTTCCCATCGCGCCGCCATTATTGCCGCCCTCTCCAATGGAGTTTGCCGCCTCGATGGCTTTCTCATGGGCGACGATTGTCTGCGCACTGTTAACGCCTTGCGCGCTCTCGGCATCCGCATCGATGAGCCGGAACCGGGCACCGTTGTCGTTCATGGAAAGAAACGGCTTCTCAATGCGCCGGCCGGTGAAATCGATTGCGGCAATTCCGCAACCACGATGCGGTTGATGGCGGGATTGCTGGCAGGCCAGACATTTGAGAGCCGGTTGGTGGGAGATGCTTCGCTGTCGAAACGTCCAATGGGCCGCGTGATTGAGCCGCTACAGCGCATGGGTGCAAACATAACCGCCGAAGGTCCCGACGACACTTCGCCGCTGCGCATTCAGGGCGGCGGCTTGCGTGGAATTCGCTACGAGATGCCAGTGGCGAGCGCGCAGGTGAAAAGCGCAATCTTGCTAGCAGGCCTGTTCGCCAAAGGCAAAACCTCTGTCGTCGAGGAGACTCGGACTCGCGATCACACCGAACGCATGCTGCGTTATTTTTTTGTCCGCACCACGCGCGATGAGAATGGAACGATCTCAATTTTTGGCGATCAAGTTCCGGAATCGCGCGACTTCCGCATTCCGGGCGATCTCTCCTCCGCGACTTACTGGCTTGCGGCCGCCGCGGCACAACCCGGTGGCCACCTTCTCGTTCGGAACGTCGGTTTGAATACCACCCGCACGCCCGTGCTCGGCGTTCTCGTGCGAATGGGCGCGCAGGTGCGCGAAGCGATTGAGGATGTCGATCAACTCGAGCCGCATGGCATCGTCGAAGTAACGGGCGCGCTGCTAAAAGGAACCGTCATTCAAGGCAAAGAAGTTCCGCCGTTGATCGACGAACTTCCTGTGCTGGCGGTAGCGGGAGCGCTCGCCAATGGCACCACCATTATCCGGCAGGCGCAGGAATTGCGGGTGAAAGAAACCGATCGCATCGCTGCTATCGCGCACAATCTACGAGTGATGGGGGCACAAGTCATTGAACTCGGAGACGGGCTTGAGATTCATGGCCCGGCGCCGTTGCGCGGAGGTCGCGTCGCCAGCTTGGGCGATCATCGTATCGCCATGGCCTTTGCGGTAGCCGGACTTTTCGCCGACGGCGAGACGACGGTGCAGGACGCCGAATGTCTGGAGATTTCTTATCCGGGTTTCAAAGCCGCACTGGAGAAATTCATGACGCCGAAGCGCGGCCCCGGGAGCACACCGGTGATCGGTTCGTTATCGATGGTGCCAGCAGACGAGTAGTCGATCGGGCGTCGCCCGCGGCAAATCGAAGCATTCCGCGCGAGCGCAATCTCTATTCAGTTAGACCGCGGCGGAAATCCCAAGCACCAAGATCAAATCCCCAGAGAAATTCCAGGCTCCAATATTCAAACGTCCTTCGGACGCTGTTGGAGTTGGAATCTGGTGCTTTCGCGGGCTACCGCGAATAGCCCCGGCTTACGCTCGGGACGCCGAACGAGGTCTACGGCACCAAAAAGATCTTGTTGGTGTAGGGATCTTTGACTTCGGTCCCGGGCGGAAACCCGCGAACATCGACGTAACCCTGGTTCGGTGCGTACGGGCTGGTGACAAAGCCGGGCTTATTCGGAACCGGAATCCCGTAGGGCAAATCGCCTTTGGTGGTGCGCGACATGGGCGAAGCGGAAGCCTCCGGCGGTGCGTTTTCTTCAGTCGTCTCCGGCGGCGGAGGCGGTTGATTTGGATTGTAAGGTTGCGTGACCGATTCTTCCGGTGCGTTTGGGTAACGAGCTACGTGATGACGCACTGGCGGCTCATCATCTGCGCAGGAAACAAAAGCAAGGCCGGTCAGAAACACGAGCCACGGTGAGCATTTCATAAGAATCGGTTCGACGAATTCCTCCCTTTCTAATTCAACCTTAATATACTGCAATTCAAAAGCGCGCGCTGATAATTGCAACACCATGGTGTATGCTCGGCCAAATATGCACCCCGATTGTCTCCGAGCCGGAGTGGCATCCTTTTTCGATTCTATTCTTGAAGAATGACGAGCGAGGAGAATCCAATACTGGTCGTTGACGACGATCGCGCGAGCCGGCGCTTGTTGGCCCGCACATTGACCGCGGCCGGATATTCCTGTGCCGAAGCCGAAAGCGGCGAAGAAGCACTCGCCTTTGTGCGCAAGCAACCGCCGTGTCTTCTCCTGCTTGATTACGATATGCCAGGTCTGGACGGTGCGGATGTCTCCAAACAAATTCGGGCCGATCCGTCACCGGCCATTGCCCAAATTCCGACGATTATGCTCACCGGTCACGGCGGCGAGGAAAGCGAAGTGCTGTGTCTTCGGGCGGGTGCGGACGACTTCGTGACCAAGCCAATTCATCCGGAGGTGCTGCGTGCGCGCATTGAAACGCAACTGCGACTGCGTTCCATGCGCGATCAATTGCTCAAGCAAAATGAAGAATTGGAAGCATGGCGTGGAAACCTTGAGCAGGATTTGGAAGCGGCCCGGCGCACACAACGTTCGCTCATTCCAGCAAAACCTCCGGAATTACGCGGCTGGGAAATCGCGGCCTTTTATCGGCCGGTTATTCAAGTGGGCGGCGACATTTACGGCTGGCTCCGAATGCGCGACGGCCGGATGTTGTTTTGGATCGCTGACGCGACCGGACACGGCGCTGCAGCCGCGTTACTCACGACGCTGGCGAAATTACTTTTTCACCACGCCAACGCCGAGAACGACACACCGGCGGGAATCATGCACGCCGTGGATCGCGATTTTCGCAGCATCCTTGGGGCACGTTCATTCATGACCGCAATGTGTGTCGCGCTCGACCTGGAGAAGGGCGCTGGCAGTATCGTGGGAGCGGGTCATCCTCCGCTGGTGATCGCACGCGGAGATGGTGCAACCGAATCGATCGCCTCAACCTCCCCTCCCCTTGGTTTGGTAGCGAACTCGAGCTTTAACGAAACGACGATGGAGCTGCGCAGCGGCGACCTGTTTCTTCTCTACACCGATGGTTTGTATGGCGTAGGCGAAGCGGAGGGCCGCCGCGAGGCGCCCGCACAGGTTGCACAACAATTACTCTCCAGTCGCGGCCCGAGCCAGTCCGTCCTGCAGGATTTCCTGCACCAATCCGAACCGACTGGTCCGAATGCCATTCCGCCTGATGATATTGCCGCGCTTGCGGTCCGCCGTCTCGACGGAAAAAATTAATTTCTGCAAGGCAAAAAATGTTATTGCCCTGCTCGTTGCTTCGGTTTTAATCAGCGGTCATGCCGAAAACCAAAGCTAAAAAGTCCAAACGCAAGCCGAACGCCGCATTCATGCGCCCCGTCCAGCCTGATGATAAACTCTCTGCCA
>JBKPQI010000205.1:0-4851 GCA_046733975.1 Verrucomicrobiota bacterium | reverse complement strand
GTATCACCGCGATTATTTTCCCAGTCGCCGTAGTAAGGAGCCTCATCGACCTGGGCGCGAACAACGCTGATCGGCAGGAATAGGAGCGCAAAAAGGAAGCCAGGCAAGAGGCCGCGTTCGACGCGGCCCACGCCCAACGCCCAATGATGGAAGGTAAGGGGAAAGGCAGGACGTGATGTTTTCATCTAGAGAATTCTCGTGTCTACGATCGCTCTACCTCAGCATTCGGTCTTTGCTGGTTCATTGGACGTTGGATGTTGAGCGTTGAGCGTTGAGCGTTGAACGCGTCTGTTCCTCTCTATGTCTCGTGCTCACTTCTTCGCATTCCAGATTGTCATCACATCAGCGGACCCTTGGGAGCGAACGCCATTATCGTTCAAAATATTTTCGGCGGCGCTGACCATTTCGGCCCTGGGAAAGACGATGGATTCGCCACTGGTCCGGGTATCGAACTCGAAGCTGACGAATTCATCCTTCAAATCGCGCAGGGTCTCGACCAGGTTCGCCAGATTCTTGACCGGTTGATGGTTGACGGTTTTTAGGGTTTGCCACGCAGGATTACCGTATCCTTTGGAAAGCCGGTGCGGGAAAAACGGACAAGGGACAACGACCAGGCGCTCGCCCGGAAACGCCGGTTTATCGCCGATCCTGCTAATCAACGGGCTGCCCATGTAGGTTAGCATGGCAAGCAAGCCGGTCATATCGCGGTTGTGCTGAGTCAGTGCGAACAGGTCCGTCGTAGCTTCCGAGAATACGATGGGCCCATAAACAAAGTAAGATGGATACGCTCCTCTCAGCTCCGGAATTACCAGCGGTCGCTGCCGAAGTATCGGCAGGTTTATTTTCAACTCTTTGCCGTTACGAAATACCGTGAGCGGAACCGTATCCTTCTCTGCCAGCTTCTGAACCATGTAGAGAAACCGCACCCGCAGAGTATCTCCGAGCTTGATCATCCCCTCGTCATCGACCGGGACATCGCCGATCTTCGTAATGACGTCCCATTCCTTGAGCGGATAACTCGGTGAGGAATCGAACGGACGATGAACGACCATCCCACGCACCGATTCGGGCAGATGCAGAAAGGAACGCAAGGCCGGATTTTCCAGCGTCTGCAGATCATCATACATCACCGGCTTGCCATCGTAGCGGCCATCGGCCACGTCCTGCAGGAACATCTCGATCTCTTCGACCGGAATGATGTAGCCGATGTTCTGCGCCGTCTGCAGATGACTAAACGCGAGACCGACGATCTCGTCGTTAACTACGGCGGGGCCACCGCTGTTCCCCGGGTTAATTGCAGCATCGATCTGAATGCGCAGCCCGAGCGTGGAAAGACTGTAGCCGGTAAATTCAATCCGCGAGATGATTCCTTTGGTAATCGAGAGACTGGCGCCGCCGGTTGGATAACCATAAACCATAACCGGGTCCTTCGAGTCGGGGAGCGACTTTCGAAAGGGCAACGGCGCATGCGAATCAAAAAATTTCTGGTCTTCCATTTCCAGAACAGCGAGGTCGATCCCGGGCCCGACGGCTTTGACAATGGCCGGAAGTTTGTCGCCGGCTTGGTTAGCCTGCACTTGCACTTCGCTGGCATATTGCACCACGTGCGCATTCGTCAGAATGCGTTTGCCGCTGATAACAACACCACTGGCTGTGATATCGCTCGGCTCCTTTTTCGTCCACGGTTTGGTGGGATCAGGCTGACGCAGGGTGGCGAAAATCTTTACGACTGAGTTTTCGACGGCTTTGGAGGGGGTGGCGGCCGACGACGAAGACGACGAGGTATTGGCGGCAGAAGGTTTTATCTCGGGTGTTGGTGTTACCGCAGGCGCGCTGGTTTCGGCAGGCGCGGCCAAGACGGTCGCGATTAACGAGGAAAAGATCGTCGGAATGATGACTATGAATAGGATGGTGACAGAGATGCGGGAGCGTGGGTGGCTCATCGCGGTAAGGAACTCGATTCGAGGAGGAAAGCGAGCAGCTATTTACCGGGTCGCAATGCTCCCTACAAACTGTCATGCCGAGCGCAGTCGAGGGATCCCATGGAAGTTATCTTAAGATTCCATAACGGGATCCCTCGGCTTTCGCTCGGGATGACGAGGTAAGTTGATCGAAGTCGCGCCGCTTCTTGTTATTCCGGGCCTAACAAGGTAAACGTTGGATCGGTTATGAGCGACGGTCGAAGCACGCAAACGATTACCTCCGAGAGCGAGCTACGGAAGAGCGTGCCCGTCGTGACGGTGGAGAGCTTTTTTAATACTCACGGCGAGAAACTGGCGTTGCGATTGGAAGGGCCGCGCGTGGGATTTCACCGAAAAATTCGCGAGCCAACGATTAATCGACCCGGTCTCGCTCTGAGCGGGTTCTTCAGTTATTTCGCCGAGAAACGGGTTCAGGTCCTGGGCGCGGCGGAGAACACTTATCTCAAAAGTCTTTCGTCGAAATTGCGGGTGAAACGTTTTCGCGCGTTATGCGAACAAAAAATCCCGTGCGTCGTGATTTCCCGCGGCGCGCATCTCGACGAGACGCTGATGAGGGTGGCGCAGGATGAGGAGATCGCCGTTTTTCGGACCCCGATGATCACGATGAAATTTATCAACAAGGCGACGATTGCTCTGGAGGTCGATTTTTCACCGACCGTAACCGAATTCGGCAGCATGGTGGATATCCTCGGGATCGGCGTTCTCATTCGCGGAGTGAGCGGCATCGGTAAAAGCGAGAGCGTGCTGCAATTAATCGAGCGCGGCTATAGTCTGGTTGCGGATGACGTGACCCGGATCACGTCGCTGGAGGGTCGCGAATTGATGGCAACGGCGCCGGAGCTCACTCGTTATCACATGGAAGTGCGGGGGATTGGGATCATCAATGTCGCTTCCGTTTTCGGCATCGGCGCGATCCGGGTGGAGAAACGGCTGGACATGGTGGTGACGTTGAAGGATTGGAGCGATACTGACGAAATTGATCGCACCGGACTCGACCGCGAACTTTACGAAATCCTGGATATCAAAGTACCGCATGTCACGATTCCGGTGCGGCCCGGGCGGGATCTGGCGCGGTTGATTGAAGTCGCCGCGATGGACCAGAAACTGAAGAGCCTGGGCAGCAATGCGGCGGTGGAATTCAACACAAAGCTGCTCAATTTAATGGAGACGAAAAGTCCCGATGGGATTGCTTAATCGAAAAACTGGAGCTGGAGCCTCCGCGCAAAGAGCGGAAAAGGAAATCACGATTGTGAACCGGCTCGGTATGCATGCGCGGCCGGCGGCGCTTTTCGTCAAGGTGGCAAGTCGCTTTCGCGCCGAGGTTTGGGTGAAAAAGGATAACGAAGAGGTGAACGGCAAGAGCATCATGGGTCTGATGATGCTGGCGGCCGGACAAGGATCGAAATTGCAGGTGCGCTGTGAAGGACCGGACGCCGCGCGCGCGCTGGAAGAAATCGAAGAGCTGATCAAGGCGAAGTTTAACGAGGATTGAACTGGCCGTCATCCCGCGGCGTTACCTTTAAGGTTTCGCAGCGGGATCCCTCGACTGACGCTCGGGATGACGATGCGGCGGCGCAGGTGGCCATTCCTTGGTCTCGCTAAAATTTGCAAAGCGGTTAACCTCCCTGCCAATGAATAGCGAGCCGGCCGAAACGCGTTTCCATGGCGCGGGCGTGTCGCCGGGCATTGCCCGCGGCGTCTTACAGGTCATGCGAGACGAGCTCGAGGAGATCGATCGTTATTCGATCGATCCGTCGCAGGTTTCTGCAGAGATCGCTCGCTTCGAATCTGCCCTGGTCCAAACGCGCATTCAGATTTTGGAGATGCAACAGAAGATTGCCGAAGCGATCGGGACGAAGGACGCCGGCATTTTCGATGCCCATCTTCTGGTGGTAGAAGATCGCACTTTAATCGATGAAGTTTTGCGCAAGCTCGATGCCGAGCACGTGAACGTAGAAGCCGTGTTTCATGACGTAGCCGCGAAGTACGCCGAGACTCTTGGGCAGATCGACGATCCTTATCTGCGCGAACGCGCCCTCGATATTCAGGACGTGATGCGACGTGTCGTTCGCAATTTGCAAGGCAAAGCGCCCAAAATGATGCCGCTGCCGGGAGAAGCGCACATTCTCGTGGCGCATAATCTCACCCCTTCTGATGCCGCTTCTATGGACCGCCATCGCGTGCTCGGGATCGCGACCGACCTCGGCAGTCGCACGTCGCACACTGCGATCATGGCGCGATCGCTTACCATTCCCGCAGCAGTCGGTTTGCATGACGTGACCGAGCAAGTTGAGAGCGGCGTGCCGGCGTTACTCGATGGGTATACCGGATTGCTGATCGTCAATCCCTCGCCCGAAACAATCAGTTATTATGGCAGGGTTGAGGTTCGGCAATCGGAAGTTTCGAAGGAACTCGCGGAGATGCGCGAGCGTTCGGCGACGACGAGCGATGGCGATCACGTTGTTTTGTCGGCCAACATTGAGCTGCCGGACGATGTCGCCAGCGTTTCCGCTCACGGCGCGGAGGGCATCGGCTTGTATCGCACCGAATTCCTTTATCTCGATCGCGATTCGCTGCCCGGTGAAGAGGAGCAATATCAAACTTATCGCCGCGTCGCCGAATCGGTCCGGCCGCAACCGTTGATCATTCGAACATTCGATCTCGGTGGCGACAAGATCGCCGGCGGAATCGATGTCAGCGACGAATTGAATCCTTTTTTGGGCTGGCGTGCGATTCGGTTTTGCCTGGAGCATCCGGAGGTTTTCAAACCACAGTTGCGCGCGATTCTGCGCGCGAGTGAGCTCGGCAATATCAAACTGATGTTTCCGATGATTTCGGGAAAAGCCGAGCTGCGACGTGCTCTGGAGAC
>JBKPQI010000204.1:0-26964 GCA_046733975.1 Verrucomicrobiota bacterium | reverse complement strand
AATTTCCTCGTGCTCCTTGGCCAGTCCAATAATCGGCAGATCGTGCAGTCCGAGACGCTGCAGTTCTTTGCAGGCGGACGAGAGCTGTCCCTTGCCGCCATCGACGATGATCAAATCCGGCAAACGAACCGCCACAAAACCGTCGGCATCCCGAGCGGAGGGGAGCGAAAACGCCAGTCCGGCTCGGACCGAGGAATCCCGTTGCGCTACCTTGAAGGTAACTTCTGCGGGATCGCTCGACTGTCGCTCCGGATAACATATTCTTTGGAGCGCTTCGGCCGGGTTTTCCTGCGAGAATTCCGCTGCCCCGGGATTCGCATCACGCGCTTCCAGTAAAATTCGTGAATATCTCCGCCGGACCACTTCCGCCATGCTCGCGAAATCATCCTGACCTTCGACGGAGCGAATGCGATACCGTCGATAACAATTTTTGTCGGGAACGCCGTCTCGAAAACAGACCATCGACGCCACCACGTGAGTCGTGCTGATGTTGGAAATATCGAAGCATTCCATGACTCGCGGAATCTTTGGCAGCTGCAGAGCGTCGGCCAAAGCGCGGACGTCCGCTTCGGGATCAATCGTCGTCGGCAACGATCCGCGAGTGAAACGGCGGGTGGGCCGCGTTGTCCGGCGGAGGTCGTCCAGCATGTTGCGCAACTCCGCTGCTTTTTCGAAGTCGAGCTTCTCCGCTTGTGCGCGCATCTGCTTTTCCAGTTCCGCCATCATTTCGCGCGAATGCCCTTCGAGGAACTCGCAGGCTTGCGCCACGCGTTCACGATAAATTTCCGGTGTGATTTCGCTCAACTTCATCGGCACCTGATAGGTCGACGATTTCAACTCGCGCTCCGTTGGTGAACCGCGGCCAAAGGTAAGAACACCGAATTTCTTCCGCATAAAATTCAATGTCTGCCGAAGAGCGCCGGCGTGCGCGTACGGCCCAAAATAGCGGGCATTATCATCTTTTTTGAAACGGGCGAGGCGAAACCGTGGCCACTCCTCAGTTTGATCCACCTTCACGAGGAGGAAACGCTTATCGTCCCGAAACGAAACGTTATAGCGCGGCCGATATTCCTTGATCAGCTTGCCTTCGAGCAAGATCGATTCGGCTTCACTCTGGACCGTATGGGTTTCGAAATCCCACACCGCGTCCAGCATGGCTCGAGTCTTCAGATCAGCTACCGCCATTTTTGACGGCATAAAATACGAGCCGACCCGTTTGCGCAGATCGCGTGCTTTGCCCACGTAAATGACGCGGTTGAAACGGTCGCGCATCAAATAAACACCCGGTTTGTGCGGCACCTCATGTACCTTTTTCGTTAGATCCGGTTTTTCCTTTTTTGAATGCGGCATTGCGTGACACGTCAAAATCGCCTTGCACGAATTGTAGGGCAAGTGGGTCGCTTGCCACCGCGTCAATCGGCAATTAACTCCGCTACGCCACCCGCCGCTGTGGCATGGCGGAGTGGACCATCATCAACTCGGTCACATTTTCCGGAGTCAGGAGACCAACCAGCCGCTTCATTCCATCAAGCACCGGCACGACCGGGCAGTTACATTCCTGCATGATTCTAAATGCCTCCTCAAAGCGCGTGCCTGTCGTCACTGTGGGAATATTGCGACGCATGACGTCGCCGACCTGGATTTGCGGATCGTGCTTGCGCAACGCCGCGATCAAATCATGACGAGTCAAAACGCCTGCAACACCGCCGGTTTCATCGAGCACGGGAAAATCGTGTTGGGAAGTGGCGAGAAGAGCATCGACCGCTTCCTGAAGCGCGGCGGTCTGCGGGAGAGACCGGAATTCGCGGACCATCGCGCTGGAGACAGGGAAACTGCGGGAGATGTCCCTGAGTTGGGCCAGCGCGGCCTCCTGCGATGCGCCCATATACACAAACAAGGCAATAAAAATGAGAAGCGGGTTTCCAAAAAGGCCGAGGAAGCCAAAAATAAAAGCGCAGACCTGGCCAATATTGGCGGCGATTTGAGTGGCGCGCGCGTAGCTCAGTCGCGTGGCGAGAAGGGCGCGCAAAACACGGCCGCCATCCATTGGAAATGCCGGCAACAAATTGAAAAGGACGAGCATGACATTGATCTCAAGCAATTGCACCAGGAGATCCGCTCCCGACGCAGCGTGTTCGAGGGAAAATCCCCGCCACCCCACGAACAGGAACAAAGTTAGCGCGATGACCACGTTCACGAGCGGACCAGCTAACGCAATGAAGAGTTCCTGCCGCGGTTCATCGGGCATTCGCTCCAGCCGCGCAACCCCACCGATCGGCAACAGCGTGATGTCCGGAGTATTAATCCCATAGTTTTTCGCTGCGATAGCGTGGCCAAACTCGTGCAGAACGACACAGACAAACAATAAGAGGACGAAAATGACGCGCCAAAACGCCACCGCCGAGCCAGCTTGCGCATAATAACCGAATCCGAGCCAACCGATCAGCAGCAAAAAAGTAATATGAATCCGCAACTGGATTCCGTAGATACGAAAAATTGGCAATGACCAGCTCATTGAGACAAATGTCGTCCTCAAACGTATGGCGCGTCAAAAACGGGAAAGCGGAGCAAGTACCGATATTGCGATTTACACGGTGACGGCGATAAACGCTGACGTCGCACGGGTGGATCGAGCAGTCTTTTGCTCGATGTTAATGTTAGACTGCGAAGCCCCGGAAGATTCGCCATCGCCCGACAAAGCGACGATCCACCTTATGCCACAACGCCTCGGCGGCATTCTGTCGATAGTTTGTAGAAGCTAAAGCCGGCCTTTGATCCGACACTTATGCAAAATGGAAGTTTTTGATGTCGCGATTATCGGAGGGGGTCCCGCGGGATCGGCATGCGCAGCATTTTGCGCTGCTGGCGGACTGCGCACCGTTCTAATCGAGCGTGAAAAGTTTCCCCGGGAAAAGGTGTGCGGGGATTGTTTGAATCCGGAGTGCTGGCCGATTTTGCGACGTCTCGGAATCGATCAACACGTGCGAGCATCGCCTCATGCCCCGCTTCGATCGGTTGCGTTCGTCGGTTTACGTGATCAGCGAGTGGAGATCGAACTGCCGCAGAGCGAGGCAGCAGAGGTCGCCATTAAACGCGGCGCCTTCGACTCTCTGCTGCTCGATCGCGCCCGTCAGCTCGGTACGGAAGTCCGGGAAGCGCGCACACTCACATCGCTGGCGAAAAGCAACGGCTACTGGAAGCTGACGATCGCAGATGCGTTCACCTGTCGCGCACGTGTTTTAGTGGCAGCTGACGGCCGCAACTCAACGGTGGCGCGGTTATGCGGTTTGCTTCCACGAATCGGAAAGGAACGCGTGGCGCTGCAAGCACACATTCCATTGCCGTGTGATTTCGAAAACAGAGTCGTTCTGCAATTGCTTCCAAACGGTTACTCCGGCCAGGCGCCGGTGAGCGAAACTGAGCTCAATCTGTGTCTGGTGGGGAAGCCGAAGTCGATTCGCGGCCTTCAACGGTGGGCGACCGAACGGTTTGGACTTTCGCAGGGCCAGGAATGGCGAACAATCACGCCGTTGACTCGCGCCGCAATTTCTCCGGCACACGGAAACCTGTTGTTTGCGGGCGATGCTGCGCGTGTTGTGGAACCGTTCACGGGCGAGGGAATTTTTTATGCATTGCGGTCCGGTGAGCTCGCGGCAGCGGCGGTTACGAGAATTATTCGCGAACATTCCGACAACGCGGCCGCCGAATACGTTGCGCAACATGCCGGGATTTATCGTGGCCGGCTGTGGATCAACGCCTTAGCACGCAGCGCTGTTGTCTCACCCAAGCTAGGGTCGGTTTTGCTCGAGTTCGCTCGATTTCAGCCTACGCTGCTCCGTTATCTGACGCGCAAAATCGTCATTCCCACCGAAACCGCCGGAATGGCGGATTCGCTCCGAGTGACCGGATTGTAGCTGCCGCCGTCGCCGGCGACAGAGACGAGAGCGTTCTGCTGCTGCTGACAGCAGCAGCTACAACAATTACGATGACGACAGTTGGCGGCAGGCTTTGATCGTGTTCGACATCAACATGGCGATGGTCATCGGGCCCACACCGCCCGGAACCGGAGTAATGGCGGCGGCAATTTCTGACACCGCATTGAAATCGACATCCCCGACGAGTTTGTAACCGCGCTCGCTGGTGGCGTCGTCGACGCGATTGATTCCGACATCGATGATAATCGCGCCTTCACGGACAAACTCTTCTCTAACGAAATGTGGACGGCCGATCGCAGCAATGATGACATCGGCCCGCTGGCAGATCTCCGGGATATTTCGGGTGCGCGAATGAATAACGGTGACGGTTGCATCAATTCCCTTGCGCATGAGCAACAGTGCCATCGGTTTTCCGACGATCATACTGCGACCGAGCACGACGACATTGGCGCCAGAGAGAGCGACGCCAGTTTCACGAAGCAACCGCAGGCAACCGAGCGGAGTGCACGGGACGAAACCGGTTTCGTCGTCGAGCGCCGTTTTGGCGACATTGATGGGGTGAAAGCCGTCGACGTCCTTGCGCGGATCGAGTGCTCGCACGATGGCGGATTCGTCGATCTGCGGCGGGGGCGGTGATTGCACCAGAATTCCATGGATTTGCTGGTCGCGGTTCAGTTCGTCCACGCGTGCCAGCAATTCTACTTGTGTCGTTGCGGCCGGCAATTCCAGTTTCACGGAATGAAGCCCAAGGTCGCGACACATTTTGTCTTTGGCCCGCACATAGGTGCGCGAGGCCGGATCGTCGCCGACCAGAACGACAGCCAGGCCGGGGATTAATCCCCGCGATTTGAGACCGGCAATTTCTTCGCACAGTTCGGCGTAAACCTTTTGTGCGATTGCTTTGCCGTCGATGAGCTTTGGCATGGCGCAGAGTCTAGCACGTTATGGGATGTGAAATCTAATTTCGGTCCGGTTCGGTAGCCCTTTCGCTGTGCGATGCGCAACGCATTCTCGCGCACGTCGCCCGCACGGCGACGGCTACAGCTGCACGGTTACTCGCGCCTCTCAGCGCATCTCAACGAGCGCCATCATTGCGTTTTGTAAACGCATTCGCTCGGCTTCAAACTCTTCTTCCGTGCTGGTAGATGCGACTCGAAGCAAAGGACCGAAAATGACCCGAACTTTGGAGAACGGTCGGGGAATGATGAATTTGTCCCAGCTTTTAACCCGCCAACAGCTTGAATATTCAATGTTAACCGGCTGGATCGGCGCTCCCGATTTTTGCGCTAAAAAAATAATTCCGCGCCCCACCTCGTAAGCGGGTCCACGCGGACCATCGGGTGTGATCAAAACGTCGCGTCCGGAAGAAAGAATTTCAGCGAGCTCCAGCATGGCACTCGCACCCAATCGAGAAGTAGACCCGCGGACAACGTCAAATCCGAAACGTTTCGTCAGGTCCGCGACCAGATCTCCGTCCCGACTCGCGCTAATCAGACCAGCGCCTGGACGGTGGGGAACAAATTTTTTCAGGACGTACGAAATCAGCAGGAGCCGATTGTGCCAGAGCGCGCCGATATAATTTTCCTGCACCGGCGTCTCCAGCACGGCCGAACGCGCATCGACGTCATAACTTAATGTCCGCGCCCACAGTTGAAGCAGCCGAAACCCAAATGCGATGAGAGCGCGCGTGGTAAAACTTTCCGGATCGAGCTTCAAATTTGCGGCGGATGAGTTTTTCCGCTTTCCCAACGGAACGCTTTCGAACTGGGCAACCCAAGCTGATCGAGAATGCGCCACACTACCGTGTCCGCTACATCGTTGAGATTTTTCGGATTGCTGTAAAACGAGGGGATAGCGGGCAACACGATCGCGCCCGCCTCAATGAGCGTTACCACATTGCGCGCTTGAATAAGACTCCACGGTGTTTCCCTCGGGACGAGGATGAGCTTGCGCCGTTCCTTCAAAAAAACATCTGCCGCCCGCAATAACGCGCTCTGTCCTGAACCCGTCGCAACGCGGCCGAGCGTCGACATTGAGCAAGGAACAATCACCATGGCGTCGAAACGAGCCGAACCGCTGACAAAGGGAACATTCATATCGTGCTCGCGGTGCTGGAGGATTTTCGGGGGCGGACGAAACGCGAGAAGCTCATGGTCGGCGACCTGCCGAGCATGCGCGGTCATGACGAGGTGAACTTCATGCTGGGTGGCGTCGATTTGTTCGAGCAACCGCTGCAAATAAATGCTGCCACTTGCGCCCGTTGCGCCGATTACGATTTTCATAATTAACCGCTACTTGCTAGTTTCCGCGTGAGATCGGCGTGTCGTCCACGCAATTCCGCATAGAACGCCTGATTTTCGTTGCGCGGTTGAGCGTGCGTCTTGCGATCAACTACTACCGCTGACTTCACCATTTTCTCCAGCGGGATCTGTTCGCCTTTGGTCTGACAATAAGTCCAGCTTGCATGAATGGCGGCGCCCAGTGCTGCGCCTTCAGCCATTTTGCATCCGATTATGGGCAGGCCAAAAATATCGCGATCATCCAGCGTCACGAGCGCATTTTGCTGGGCACTTACTCCGAAGGACATGACTTCGCTGCGACGCTCGCCGATTTTTTCCAGCCAACTGAGAATGACCCGCTCGGCTGCCTCAGACCACACTTGCGGATCTTGCGGCAGCCCTTCGACAAACAAATGCGGGGCGGTGGCTTGGGCGAGAACTTTTCCCTTATCGACGTCGAGACCCAGGCCCTTGCACGTGGTTGTCGCGCTATCGAGGCCGAGGCAGAGCATTGTCGAATTTGAATTCGAGGCGAGGTCGCGGCAATTAGTTTGGTGTCCTGTCTTCTAAATAGCTTACCATTTGTTGCGTTCGCGCTTATCGAGGCTGTAACCGGTCCGCAACGCCGCCGCCAGCCCATTTTCAATGCAACCTTTCGGGTTGCGCCACTTTTGCGATTTTCCGGCGTTGCTCGCTGGCCGAGATCGCTGCCGTATCGGCCATGTCAGTGGGGCTCGGACCGCTCGCGCCTTGGAGAATCGCCGAATTGCCTCCAGCAAATGGCAAGCTATTTAGGAGAGAGGACAACTAACAATGATCAAAAAATTACTGCACACCCGTTATCGCGTCACCGATTTGGAAAAGACCGTCGCTTTTTACCGAGATGTTCTCGGGTTGGAGGAAACACGACGGCATACCTCTGGCCGCGGCTCGCAGCTAGTTTTCTTCAAGGCTCCAGCTAGCGACGAAGAGATCGAGATCTGCAAATACGACGAGAGCGGCCCGGTCGTGGTAGGGCCGGATCTGACTCATCTCGCGTTTCAGGTGGATGACTTGGCAAAATTCGCAAAAGCGAGTGCTGCCAAGGGCTACCCGCTGTCCGACGGTCCCCATCCTCTCGGCGACGGTGGAGCAATCGCATTCATTGACGCCCCCGAGGGTTATGAAATCGAATTGATTCAACGCGGGCGCGGAACTGGCTAATTTAAACCGGCTGAACCGATCATAATTCGCGGGCGATGAAACTAAAGGTGCGTTGGGTTACGCTAATAATTTGTGCGCTCTTCAGTATCGGGAGCGTCTCTGCCCAAGTCACACTTGACGATGAGGACGCGGCCAATGTCGTCCGCCCGTCGGGGGTCCACAAGCGCACCAAAAGCACTCGCAAGCGCTCGCACTCCACCGATTCGGCGGCAGCAGAGGATGTTTCCATTCCGGCGTCTGTTCTTAACCCCGCACCGTCTGGTGCCGTGCCGAATACGCGCGCCAATTCAGTGATGGTAGTCGATGCACGGACCGGAACGGTGCTACATGAAAAAAATGCGGATCAGCCGCGGCCGGCCGCGAGCACACAAAAGTTACTCACTGCGCTGATCGTTGCGGAGACCGGTTACCTGGATCGGCCGGTGAGGGTGGAGCAGACCGACACGTTTGCCGAGCCGGTCCGCTTGAACATTCGACCAGGGGAAGTTTATCAGCGGATCGATCTGCTACGCGCGTTGCTGGTGAAAAGTCCGAACGACGTGGCGCGCTGCCTGGCACGTGATAACGCCGGCAGTCTTGATGCGTTCGCCGATAAGATGAATGCGAAAGCGCAGATGCTGGGTGCGACGCATTCGCATTTCATCAACCCGAACGGCTTGCCCATGCCGGGTCAATATTCGACCGCGCGGGATTTGGCCATCATCGCGCGAGCGGCGTATGCGAATCCGACGATTCGCTCCATTGTCTGTCTGCCGCAGCTCGTCTTTCGCTATGCCAGCGGCCGGACGCGCGAATTGGAAAACACCAATAAAGTCCTGAAACGCCTTCCATTTTGCAATGGAATGAAGACCGGTTACACCGAAGCCGCAGGGCATTGCCTTATCGCCAGCGGTTCACGACCCGGGCGAGATATCATTGTCGTGGTTCTCGGCGATACGAAATCCGGTGTCTGGACCGATGCCGCCTCACTGCTGTCGTGGGGTCTTTGGCTGTAAGCTGGACGAGAGTGAGGCGGACCGCCTCCGAATTCACCTTGTGGTGTCGCGCCTGTAGTCTGGGGAGCGCACGCGTCTCGCCTGGGTTGGTTTCGGCGTCTCGCGGAAACAGTCTCCCGTGCAGGTCTCAATGCGTGCAAAAGTTATGACGTCATCTCCTGCGCTCGAATGCTCGGCTACCGTCGTTGGCAAAGCGGACCAGATGGTATCACAAAAAACGTTGGATAATTGGACCGAGCTTTTCGATCGTGACGGAGGGCCACAGTTTCCGGTCGGTGATGATGGCGTTTTCCAGCGCACGATGTTCGGACCAGTCTGCCTCGCGTGGAATTTCGGGAATTACCCGGGCTAGGGTTTTCTTCGCGGTTTCGGCGTTTGCCAGGAGATGTGCAACGACGGTTTGGACGGAAACCGGTTCCTCTTCCACCTTCCAGCAATCATAATCCGTGATCATTGCCATGGTGGCGAGCGCGATCTCGGCCTCGCGTGCCAGTTTTGCTTCCGGCAAGTTCGTCATCCCAATGACATCGAAGCCATTTCGACGGTGGAATTCCGATTCGGCGCGAGTGGAGAAGGCAGGCCCATCCATGTTCACATACGTTCCGCCGTTATGAACCTTCGCGCCGGTTGCGCTTGCGGCTTGGGCTAACATCTCTCGCAGTTTAATCGAGATGGGGTCGGAGAAGGAAATATGAGCCGCGATTCCTTCCCCGAAAAAGGTGTGGCAGGATCGCCGGCTCGTCCGATCGAAAAACTGGGAGGGCAGGACAACGTCGCGCGCGGCATATTTCTCCTGCAAACTGCCAACTGCCGTCACGCAAATGATCCAGCGCACGTTAAGAGAACGCAGCGCGTAAATGTTCGCACGATGATTCAGTTCGTGCGGCAGGATTCGATGGCCGCGTCCGTGTCTCGGCAAAAAATAAACGGTGCGACCGCACATGGTTCCCCCAACGATGAGATCGGAGGGCGCGCCGAACGGTGTCTCGATTTTGTGTTCAGCCAACCCGGCGAAACCTTCTATGTGGTAGAGGCCGCTCCCGCCGATAATTCCAATCGCTGACTCGTTCATGGGTGGTGTGATTGAAACGGAAGCGCAAGAAAAAGCGAAGCCATTTTCCCCGTCATCCCGAGCGATAGTGGAGGGTCGCGTAATGGATTCTTCAAGGCAATGCAACGGGATGCTCGACTTGCGCTGGAGATGACGCGCGGCGAGGGCGACCCGCTCTTTGTGCGAATGGCGCTTTCTCCTGCCTTGTGTATCGTTCGCGAACCCGTGCCGAAATTTTTCATCAAGACCTACGGCTGCCAGATGAACGAACGCGATTCCGAGCAGGTGGCGCATTCGCTCGTCGCCCGCGGTTATGAACGGGTCAGCTGTGAGGATGATGCAGATGTGATTCTGCTCAACACCTGCAGTGTCCGCGACATGGCGGAGCAGAAGGCGCTCGGAAAGATGGGAATGCTCGGCCGCATCGGCGAAAAACGACCGGAAACTGTCTTTGGATTTCTGGGCTGTATGGCTCAGGCGCGCGGCGCGGAATTATTAAAAGAAATTCCACATCTCGATCTTGTCATCGGCACGCAAAAATTTCATCGCGTAGCCGATTACGTTGATGACCTCCGGGCGCGGAAGCGTGCTCAGGCCGGGATCGCCGATTCCGCGATTTGGCATATGGACGATCCGCGTTATTCCATCGTCGACGTCGGAGAAGAAGCGGGTTCACAATCTACCATTCGAGAACAGTCGCTCGCGGCCAAACAGGCCACGGCATTCGTCTCGATCATGCAAGGCTGCAACATGCGTTGCACTTTTTGTATTGTCCCCCGCACACGCGGCAGCGAACGAAGCCGCACCATTGCGGAAATCGTCTCCGAAGTTCGCGCACTAGTCGCGCAGGGCGTGAAGGAGGTGACCTTACTTGGCCAAATTGTAAATCTCTATGGCCGCCACGAGTTTCCATCTGCGGCGGCGGTCTCTGACCGCCGAGGTGTAACCAAAGATTTGGCGCTCGCAGAGTACCACTATATCAAGAGCCCGTTCGTGCAATTGCTCGAAGCCGTGAGCGCGATCGATGGACTCGAACGGTTGCGCTTTACCTCCCCGCATCCGATCGGTTTCCGCGATGACCTGATTGATGCCATTGGCCATTTGCCCAAGCTGGCCGAGCACGTCCATTTGCCGCTGCAATCCGGTTCGAATCGAATCCTCAGGGCGATGCACCGGACTTATACCGCCGAAAAATACTCGAAGCTGGTCGAGAAAATTCGCGCCGCCCGTCCTGGCATCGCTTTGACGACCGATATCATCGTTGGCTTCCCCGGTGAGACGGATTCTGATTACCAAGCGACCCGCGATCTCGTCGAACACGTTCAATTCGATAATGCGTTCATCTTTCGCTATTCCCCGCGACGCGAAACACCCGCAGCCGCCATGCTCGGTCAAATCGACGAGACGACAAAGGAAGCGCGCAACCAGGATTTGCTGAGCGTGATTAACGCCTCAACTCGGCGGGCGAATGAAAAACTAGTTGGAACCCGTGTCGAAGTTTTGTGTGAAGGCCCAAGCAAAACCAATGCTGCACGTTTGATGGGCCGCACCAGAACGAACAAAGTCGTTGTCTTCGAGGCAAGCAACGATCGAATCGGCAAAATTTTTGATGTCGCGATCGAACGCGCCAACGATTTCAGCCTTTACGGGACACCGGCGGTTTGAAGAAATGATCTATCATTTTTCACTGCAGCTTGCAGGGCTCGTGGCCGGACTGATTCTGTGCCTGCTTGGTGCCATCGGCTTTGCCACGGATGGTGCAGCCCGCAGTTTCATGTCCAGGTTCCCGCGTTCCCGCGTCGCGGGAATGGTCATTCTTAGCATTGATCTGATTTGGAGTTTCTGGCTCGTCTCGACCATGGAAATGGGAGAGTTCTCCGCCTTCCGCCGGCCGTTTTTGGTCGCGTTGCCGATCGGATTTTTTCTTACCCTTCGGTTTGTCGATGAATTTCTCGCCGTCCGCGCCTTGGGAATTCTGGGGCTGCTGGTGGCAGAACCGCTGCTCGATGCGGCGTTCTTTCGATATGAAACGAGTCGCCTCGTTCTTACCGTTCTGGCTTACGTTCTGGTAGTGCTCGGTCTCACCTGGGTAATGGTGCCGTATAAACTGCGCGATCAAATCAACTGGTTCAGCAAAACGAGCGGCCGCTGGCGCGGGATAAACATTTTCGGTTTCGTCTACGGGGTGGCGCTGATCGCTCTCGCCCTTACCCGTTATTAAACGCATCCTCGTCATTCGCGGTGGCGCGCTTGGCGATTTCATTCTGACGTTGCCGGCGCTGAAGGCGCTACGCGATGCGCATCCCAGCGCTGATCTTGAAATTCTGGGTTACCCGCACATTGCGGCGATCGGGGACAAGCGCTTCTATGTCGAAGCGGTGCGGTCGATCGAGTACGCCGCGTTGTCGCGTTTTTTCGCGCGTGGGGCTGAGCTTCCATCGGACTTGCGCGACTACTTCGTGAGCTTTGATTTAATTCTGAGCTACCTCTACGATCCCGACCGCATCTTTGAAGAAAATCTGCGACGATGCGGGGCGGAAAACATCTTGCGGGGTCCTGCGAAAGTGTTTCCTGGGACGCATGCCGCGACGCAACTCGCTCGACCGTTGCAGGAGCTCGGAATCACCGTCACCGATCTGGCGGCGAAAATTTTCCCGTCAGATGAAGACCGCACATTCGCACAGCAATTTCTGGAACCCTGCGAGCGCGCGATCCTTGCCGTTCATCCCGGAAGTGGTAGTGAGCGAAAAAATTGGCCTATTGAGCGCTGGATCGAACTCATTAAGGTGCTCTTGCGCGAATCGCCGACTTCAAGGAACGGCTGTTTCAAAGCGCCAGTCGGGCTCGGACCTGCCGACCGAGATCAACGGCGACTGCCAAGTCGCCCAAATTCTTTTCGTTCAATTCTGATCGTCTCAGGTGAGGCCGATCAAAGTGCAATGCGGCACCTGCAGAAGGCGTTTGGCCGCGAAGAACCAGTTCGCTTTGCTCACCAACTGCCTCTACCGCATCTCGCCGCCGTATTGTCGCATTGCATTTTTATCGGCCACGATTCCGGGATATCTCACCTCGCCGCTGCCGCCGGAGCGCGATGCATTCTCCTCTTCGGGCCGACCGACCCGAATGTGTGGGCGCCACGAAATAGCGACGTCACGGTATTGCAAGCGCGGAATGGCGACCTGACTGAGCTCACGATCGAAAAGGTGCGCGGAACGGTGGCTGAGGCGGCGTCATCCTGAGCGCAAGCGAAGGATCTCACGAATACAGCTTCCGGAACCGCACTACGTTTACTCATCCACCACCTTTCGGCGAGTTCCCCAACCCCTACGCAGTTCGGGATGCGCGATGTCTTATCGCGCTAATTGTGGGAGGGACGGGGTCTGCGCGTCCTAGACTCGCCAGGGCGAGTCCCTCACTTCCATCACGTGCTGACGCGCATGGGCATCAGGACGTAAAGAAACGGCGTCTGGATTTTCAAAACACCCGGACTCATCTCGTCGATGAGATCGAAGAATATTTCGTCTTCCGCCAAATTGCGCAGCGGCGCCATTAGAAATTCCGGATTAAAGGCAATGGAGAAGTCGCGGCCCTTATACACTACCGGCAGTGATTCGCGGGCCTCGCCCACTTCGGGCGTGTTAGCGGTGATCTCGATGTTGTTCTTGCTGAAATTGAGTTTGATCGAGTTCGACTTGTCGCTCGCCAGGAGCGATACGCGGCGCAACGAATTCAGAAATGTCTCGCGCTCGAGCGTGACACGCTCCTTCGCTTCCGACGGAATGACCTGCTTATAATTCGGATAATTCCCTTCGATCAATTTCGACACCAGCAGCGTGTTGTTAAGGTCGAACGCGATCTGGCCGGTGCCGACGCTGATCTTCAGGTCGCCATCGTCGGTAAGCAACCGCTGCAGTTCCGTCACCGCCTTTGTCGGAACAATGATGTCCGCTTCGTGGCTGCGCGGAAATTCCAGTTCGATATCGACCATGGCCAGTCTCCGTCCGTCCGTGGCCACAAGTGTGAGTTTGTTTTCTTTGAAGCTAAAGAGAACTCCATTCAGCACGTAGCGCGTTTCATCCGTCGAGATCGCGTAAGCGGTTTTGCGCAGCCCGTCGCGCAGATCCTTCTGACGCATGGTCACGACCTTGGCGTTCTCAAATTTCGGCAGCGGCGGAAATTCTTCTTCCGGTAACCCGAGGATTTTGAAGAAACTCTGGCCGCTTCGAATCGAGGCCGCATTTTTCCCATCCACCTCAAGCGATATTTCGCTCGATGGCAGCTCGCGAATGATGGTGAAAAGGCGTCGCGCCGGCAAGGTAGTCGCGCCCGCTTTGTCGACATTGGCTTCGAAACCGCCGCGCACGCCGACGTCGAGATCGGTAGTAGTGAGATTCACCGTCCCCTCTTTCGCCTGCAACAGGACGTTGGAAAGTATCGGCAGCGTGGTGCGAGTGCTGACGACGTTTTGAACCTGTTGCAGTCCTTCGAGGATTTTCTCTTTCGTCGCGCTGAATTTCATTCCGGAAAACCTAAGATGTAAGGCGTTGGTCCTACATCCGCAACCTCTCTCTCAATCAGCGCTGAAGTGCGCTGTCAATGAAAGAGATGGTCTGGCGAATGTTGTCCTGCTCCTTCATCCGCTTCTTCACCAACTTGCAGGCGTGCAAGACCGTGCCGTGATCGCGGCCTCCAAATGCATCTCCGATTTCATTAAGCGATGCCTTGGTTAATTCGCGCGCCAAATACATCGCCACCTGACGCGGAAAGGCAATGCTGGCCGGGCGACGCTTGCTCGTCATGTCCGCCAGACGCACATCGAAATGCTCGGCCACTTTCCGCTGAATTTGCTCGATCGTAACCATCTGCCGCCGTTCCTCCAGCAAAATGTCTTTCAGCAAATGCTCGATCGTTTCCTGCGTCAGTTGTTTACCGCTCAGGGAAGCGAACGACGCCACCCGCATCAGTGCGCCCTCGAGCCGACGCACATTGCTGCGAATGCGGACGGCGAGGAATTGATAAACGTCGTCGTGCAATTTGATTTCCAGCGCGCGCGCTTTTTTGCGGAGAATAGCCACCCGTGTCTCGATGTCTGGAGGTTGCAGCTCCGCAGTCAGGCCCCATTCAAAGCGTGAAACGAGGCGTTGCTCCAGATTGGCGATCTCGGAGGCCGGACGATCGCTCGAAAGCACAATTTGTTTGTGACCATCGAACAGGGTGTTGAAGGTGTGGAAAAATTCCTCCTGCGAACGCTCTTTGCCGGCGAGGAATTGAATGTCGTCGATCAGGAGCAGGTCCGCCTGCCGGTAGCGCTTGCGGAATTTAACTAAAGTGTTGTGCTGGATAGCGTCGATAAATTCGTTGATGAAGAGTTCGCTCGAGAGGTACATCACGCGAGACGTTTTCTTTTTCGCCCAGACATACTGGCCGATCGCCTGCATGAGGTGCGTTTTTCCGAGGCCAACGCCGCCATAAACAAAGAGCGGATTGTAGGTGCGGGCCGGCGCCTGTGCCACGGCCAGGCTGGCCGCGTGTGCGATCTGATTGTTCGGACCAACAACGAACGATTCAAAGGTGTTGCGCGGGTTGAGACCGAGACCGAGTCCAGTGGTTTTGGCGCCGGAACGATCCGATTTTTGTACTTCCGGCGCACCGAAATCGTTTTCATGATCTGATTCGGTAGAACTAAGAAAACGCACGGTGCGCGGCGCGCCGACGGCGCTGGTGATGGCGGATTGCAGGGCCGACATGTGATTACTTTCGATCCAGAACTGGTAAATGTTGTTGGGAACCCGAAAGGTCAATGAGTCATCCGTGGCCTTGGTTAACTCGACCGCAGAGAACCAGCGTTTGAAAGTATCGGTACTGACCTGCGGCTTGAGCGCGGCCGACAGTTTCTCCCAAAGGGATTTGCACCTCTCGTCCATACCAAGTTGTTAACAGCCCAAACTGCCTCTTCTGGGGCAACCGCCCCGAGGGGGGCGATAGCAGAAGTGGCAAAAAATATGAAAATTATTTTGCTCGTGTGTAGAAGGAAAAACGGAGTTGTCGTGACAAAAACTGCGTTTTTCCGAGGGAAAATGAAAAATTGATGTGGTGGGGATTGGCGCCACAGCTTTAAAGGCGGCCCGATGATGCGGCGAAAGTTCAAGCGCGACTTCAAAAGCGCGGCTCGCAATGTTACGAAATTGCTGAATTCTGTTCACACTTTATTCACACCTCACGATTCCCTTGCTCCCTGCCAGCGGCGTGAGATTAGAAACGGCGAGAAAAACCGACAAGCAAAAATCTGAACTTTATTTTTGAATGCTGCACAAAAATTTCTTGACTGAAAAAAATCGGTTGAACGCAGCCGTACTTTCCCTCGCAACAAAAATTATTCGCGCACAGGTCTGCGTAAACATCATTCAAAAGTGGATGCCGCCCGACCGGTTTTGAGCGAATATGTCAGCCCCGCAACTGCTTTTTTCGTATGCGCGCCGTCGTTCTCGTGATTTGTCTCGGCCTTTTTTTCACTGCACCCAGGGCAGAGCCTTCGAGTGCACGTTCCCGCCAGGTGACACACGTCATGCTGTTTTGGCTGAATCGCCCCGGCAACATTAACGATCAGAATTTTCTCCTGCGCGGTTTGCGCTCGATCCGCCGCGTGCGCGGCGTGAACGACGTTCGCATCGGACGCTCGTTGTCGATTCATCGGGCCGGCGCCGAGCAATCATTCGATCTCGGTGCGGTCGTTATTTTTCGCGATCGAGAGGCGCTGGAGAAATTCGAGCGGGATCCGCGCCGTCGCGCAGCATTGGACGCTGTCCTCCAGCCCCTCGTCCGCCGTTATATCGTTTACAATCTTACCAACGAATGATACGCGGATCGGTTGTCGTCCTGTCCCTTCTGCTTGCTGCAATCGTCCCGGTAGTGGCGATGAATGAGTTGCTGCCGCCGTTCGGTTTTCGCTGGGGCGATGCGCCGCGGCGAGTCGAAGCAGTGCTGAGCGGAGCGAAAGCGAAAGTCGTCGAGCGGAAACAGGATGGCAGCCGTTCCGTCTGGACCGTGGAAGGACTGGTTCATCCCGGACTGCAACGAACGCTCTTCACCTTCAAAAACGAAAAATTGATGGAAGTGGAGTTGCAGTACGAATACCCGGACTGGTCGATCGAGCGTTACAACGAACAAATGGGAACGGTGCGGCGTTATTTCGACGGCAAGTACGGCGTTGGTAAACTCGTGTCACGGTCCCGCGATACCGATACCGATATTGTGCAAACGCTTGTCGGTTATCAATGGATGGTCGGCACGACGATGCTGGAGCTCTTTTACTTCTCTGCGGAAAAACCGCCCCACACCTTCCGCACCATCACGGTAGATTACAAGGCACTGTAGGTGCGCCGCTTTTCCGAACGCCGAATTGTAGGGGCGGCGATCTTCGCCGCCGGAACTTTAGTTGGCGGCGAAAATGGCAGCTACAATGCCGGTTCCACCGCGTGCGGGCGTCTCGTTCCCGTTATACCGCGTTGCGTCTCTTTTTGCAGGCGCTTCAATTTGCTCGAGAGACTGGCTTTCGTCGCCGAGCTCATCCGGTCAATAAAAAGAATGCCATTGAGATGATCGATCTCATGCTGGAGCGCTCGGGCCAGTAATCCCGTAGCCTCAATTTCCACCGGCTCGCCATCGAGCGTTTGCGCCTCGACCCTGGCCCATCCGGCGCGTTCGATCTCAGCCGAAATCTCCGGAAAACTCAGGCAACCCTCCGATGCGACCTCCTTCTCGGGTCCGGTCTCAATGCGCGGATTAAGAATAATGAGAGGCATGTGTTCTTTCGGATTAACCGCTTTGCCATTCCACGCCATTGAACTCGGCCGGTCTTCCACGGCAGAAACATCCACCACCGTGAGCTGAACAGCTTCGCCCACCTGTTGCGCCGCCAGGCCGATCCCATTCGCGGCTCGCATTGTTTCCAACATGTTGTCGGCCAGCTCGCGAATTCTATCGTCGACTTCACCCACCGGCTTGCCCTTTATGCGCAATGCCGGGTCGCCGTACTTCCGAATCGCTAATTTCATTTTTATTCGCGCGTAAAGGCAGGCAGATTCCGCACCCCGGCCAGCTTCAGCGCGTCCATTACCTTGATAATCGTGCCGAACGATGCCTTCCGATCCGCTTGCAAGGCGAGTGACGCCTTCTGCGTCTGGGAAAGATTCCGGACCGCCCGTTCCAGTTCGTCCACTTTGACCGGTTGCCCATCCAGCTTGATGGCATCGGTTTCGTCCACCGTGACGACGGCGTGCTCCATTTCGGCCGGTGCTTTCGTCGCGGTTTTCGACTCCGGCAGATTGATCTGCACTTCCGGCTGATCCTTTTTGAAAGTGGTCGAGACCACGAAAAAGATGAGCAGGATGGTGAGGATGTCGACGAGCGAAACGATGATAATGGAGGGCGCGCGCCGCTTCCGAACTGTAAAATTCATCTTATCCCGGCGACGTGGTCAGCACCTGCGTTCGCGCGCTCATTCGCACCGAGGGCGATCCTTCCTGCGGCCCGCGCCCGAAATAACATTTCCCGATCAATTCCACGACCAGTGTTTCCATCTCCACCGACATGACTTCGACTTTTTTAGAAAAGTAACTGAAGGCGATCAGAGTCGGGACAGCGATGGAGAGTCCGAACACCGTGGCATTCAAAGCCTCGGCAATGCCGAGCGCGATTTGACGCGTGTCGGAGGCACCCGAGCTCAATCCCAGATGCGAAAAAACGTGGACCAAACCGGAGACGGCGCCGATGAGCCCAAGTAGCGGCGCGATCCCGACAATCACTTCCAGCACGATCAACCCCTTTTCCAGAAGCACCATTTCGTGCCGGGCGCGGGTTTGCACCGCCTCGACATTTTCGGACCGCGGTGAGCGCAGATGCTGGAGCGCAATCCGCACAATCCGTCCGAGCGACGACTGATCGTTCTCCACAATTCGCATCAAGCGGTCGGCGCTGCCGCCCGGGATCAACCGTTCGATCTCACTTTCGATGACCAGCGGCATGACATATTTTTCGCGCAGGGCGAAACCGCGGAGTATAATTGTCGTTAGGGCGACGACCGAACAGATGAGCAGGGGCCACATGAAGAGCCCACCGCGTTCGAAAAAGCCGATGACTGAATTCAACGCTTCGCTCATTTAACGAGTAGAACTACTGAAACTGACTTCGAACGGCAAACCTTCAGCTGGGATTACAGCCATGACATCTTCGGGAATGGGGCCCGAGTTGGCTTCTTGAACCGACTGCAGGCAGAGATTTGTGAACAATGCAGATGTTCCACCACCGGTTATTTCAATGTTGCCGACAGTTCCATCTGGCGCGACCACAAACTGCACGTGCACGGTTCCAATATCAACACGGTCACGGTTTTCGTCACAAAGTTTGTACCAGCGAGCTCCGATCGCGTCGAGAACACTCTTTTGGTAGCGGCCGAGAGGTGTGCCAACAGCGTTGACCGACGAGACTCCGCGCTTGGAAATGTTCCCGGCCATTCGTTGCGGAATCTGTTCCTTCCGATACGCTGTCGACGGGGCAGGCCGCGGTGTTGCCGTGCTCTGCTGCGAAGCGCGAGCGCTCTTCTCCTGTCCAGGCGAGCGGACGGTTGGTGGCGAAGGAGCGCGAAGCATTGCCACCATTTCGGCCGTGGGCGTTGGAGTCGGTTGTGGTGTTGCAGGAGTGGCTGAAGGCAACGGGGTGGTGGCCGGTTGCGGCGTAGCCTGAGGGGCTGCGCTCGGC
The DNA here is from genome assembly GCA_046733975.1 of Verrucomicrobiota bacterium. Taxonomy (GTDB): domain Bacteria; phylum Verrucomicrobiota; class Verrucomicrobiia; order Chthoniobacterales; family UBA10450; genus AV69. Next base: position 7,745 of record JBKPQI010000204.1, on the reverse strand, counting down.
ACGGGAGGCGGGCGCGAATTGACCTGCGTTTGCGCTCCCTGCTGATCGAGCGAATACCGATGACTCTCCAAATCGTGCGTCGGCAGCTCCTTGCCCTGCTGTGTTGGTATGGGCGCGAGCCCCAAGGCCGGCAACTCGCTCGCGCCAATTGAGTTCGCATTGGATTCAAATGCCTGTTCGTTGGGCTTTTCCGTTGTCGCCTTGTTATCCGGCGTATCAATGAACGGCATGGCTTTCTGCTGAATGGTCGGACTCGCGGCCGGCGCCAGATCGACAATCGTTAATTCCACCGGTTTCTCTTCCTCCGGTAGCCGCGGCTGAAGTTTGTCACCGAAAGAAGCGATGCAAACCCCAACGACAAGGTGCAACAGGAGCGACACGAATATCGCCCATAGAACTTTTTGCCGTTCGCTTCTAGACTGCATCGCTATATCGGCCGCATGTAAGACGATAAAATAAAGCACCCTGCCCTCTATGTCATCCGGAGGCGGTGCCTCAGCGACGCCCCCACCGTGCCTGCCCCGCCTCCGCCATCCGGAGCGAAGTCGAGGGATCTCATTGCGAAATCTTGAAGCTATTTGACGAATGCCCCGCTTGCGTTCGGATGACCGGGGAAAACGGTCGACCCGGTCATGCCGATTTCGTCATTTCATCTTCGTCATCCTCGCATGATGAAATAAATACTGCTGGGCGTAGCCGCCATAAGGGCCAAAATGCTTGGCAGCGAATCCTGCCAGAGTCGCGCTCGTTACTTTTCGTTTCTGCGCAAAATATTTCTCGCGTAACACTCGTTCGATCCAAACGTCGATCGGGAACGCTCGGACTCGTTCGTAACTAAAGAGCATCACGCAATTCGCCACCTTCGTGCCTACACCTGGCAGTTGGCAGAGTTGTTCGCGCAGTTGGTCGTCAGCCAGTTCGTTCCATGAACTCAAATTTACCTGCCCGGAAGCAACATATTTTGCCGTTGCCAGCAGTGTCCTGGCGCGATAGCCGAGCCCGCATTTCCGCAGATCGCTCTCGCTCGTTTTTGCTAATCGCTCAGCCGGCGGAAACAAAAACGTCTTACGGCCACGAACTTCCTTCTGTATGCCAAATTCCTGACGCAAGGCTCGCGACATTTGCCGGATATGCGCCACCTGCTTCATCGAAGAACAAATGAACGTGGCCAGGCATTCCCATTTCGGCTGACGAATGATTCGAATACCGTGGCAAAATTCGCGCGCTGCGTTCATGACCGCCTCCTGCGGAAAGGATGCGCAGATTTCGTTAAGCGGGTGATCGAGCGCGAAATAATGACGAATCATTTCCGCGGCTGATGGAGGCGCAAGCGTCTCCCGGCCTGCTGTAGCCGCGGTCGCTGGCCGCGGCCGTTTCCGCATATTTGAATCTTCCTTGCCGCGGGGTCGCAGAGCTCGATCGTGGACGGCGCACCACAACTTCGCGCCTCGCTGCTCCACGTAGACGCCCCGATCACCAATCGTTCCATAGAATCCCTCGCCGACTTTTTCCCAATGGAAAACTTGACCGGAGTTAAGAGTCATAGCCAGATCGAAATCGGCCGCACGAATCTCCAGCCATGTCATTTTCAAACATTGGTCAAGAAACGACGAAGCACGAATGACGAATGACGAATTAATGTCGAAGTGCCGGGCGAATTCGTCATTTGCGCGTTTCGATTTCCTTCGGCATTCGACATTCGACATTCGTCATTCATAAGTAGCATCTACATGGACGTTCGGCTCGCGATCGACTGTTTCGTTCTGCTTCTCTACTTCTTCATTATCATCGCCATCGGTCTGCGGATGGGTCGAAAAGAGGAGAGCCTGCACGATTTCGCACTCGGCGGCAGACGTATCCCCTGGTGGGCCGTTCTTGCCTCCATCGTGGCGGCTGAAACAAGCGCCGCCACATTTTTTGGCGTGCCCGGCGAAGGCTTCACCCTGCGCAAGTACACCTACATTCAGCTCGCCTTCGGAACGATCCTTGCCCGCATTCTCGTTAGCTACATTTTCATAAAACCATATTACGACTACAAGGTTTACTCCATTTACGAATACCTGACCGCGCGGTTCGGCGTCGGCACGAAAAACGCAGCTTCAGCAATATTTCTTTTTACCCGCATCCTGGCATCCGGGGCGCGTCTGTATGTGGCGGCAATCGCTCTCGCCCTTGCTTACGAAATGGTCAGCGGCGCGCGGCCTAACCAGACGCAGACGCTTTGGATTTACGTCGCCGCCTGTGTCGTCATTGTTATTTTAACCGCGATTTACACAACTCTAGGAGGGATCAAAGCCGTCGTCTGGACTGATTTCATCCAGGCTTCCATCATGATCGGCAGCGCGCTGGTCGCGCTTGGCTTGCTCTACTCTGCCATCCCCGGTGGTTGGCAGGAAGTTGTCGATCGCCACGGCGGGTTCAGCGTCTCCGACTTCATTACGACGGGGTTGGATCCAGCGAAACACGGCTGGGATAAGTGGAAGGGAATGTTCGAGATTGAGTACACCATTTTTGCCGGACTGATTGGGTCGACCTTCGTTACCATGTCCACGCACGGAACGGATCAGGATATGGTGCAACGAATGTTGACTGCGGTGGATGTCCGCCGCAGTCGTCGATCCCTGGTGCTGTCAGGTCTGGCCGATATCCCAATCGTACTGACATTTCTCAGCATCGGTCTATTGCTGTGGACTTATTACCAGGTCCATCCCGATCCAAACCTGCCAAAAGCGCCAAGCGAAACCTTTTGCCATTTTGTTCTGTATCAAATGCCAGTCGGGCTGCGCGGTTTATTGATTGCTGGAATCTTCGCGACGGCGATGGGATCGCTCAGCACCGCGCTGAACGCGCTGGCCACCAGTTTCACCCGCGACTGGTATGAGATTTACATCAATCCGGGATCGACCGCAGAACAAAGTCTGCGAGCCGTGCGCCGAGCCACCATTGCGTTTTCCATGCTCATGATCGTAGTCGCATCCATTACTTCCTACCTCGTCATCGTGAGGCCCGATTTGCGTATCATTCCGATTGTTCTCGGAATTTTCGGCTATACCTACGGCTCGCTTCTCGGTGTTTTCCTTTGCGGAATCTTTACCAAACAGCGCGGCAACAATGCTGGAAATATCCTTGCCATGATAGTCGGCTTCGTTGTCGTGGCGATGGTGAGCGGCTTGCCTAACAACATCGCTCGGATTTTCGGCACGAAATTTTATGAGCAACCACCCTGGTTGCCGCTGATGGAATTTCCGTGGTGGATCTGCTGCGGTACCATCATCACGTTTGTAGTCGCCGTCCTATTCCGCACGGGCCGGGAACATCATCCGCCGCCGGTAACGTAAAAGAAGGTGACCGCGGATTCCACCGATGTCGCGGATCAGAAAGAGAGGTGCGCGACCGTGCCAACCGCGCTTATCCGGATCATCCGCGTGAGCCCCGGTCCTTCTCTTCTGGCAGTGTGATTCCTAGTTCGCGTAACTGCCGCGCATCTACTTCGGCCGGCGATTGTGTCATCAATTCCTGGCCGCGGTTGTTTTTCGGGAACGCCATGACATCGCGGATGGATTGTTCGCCGCAGATCAACATGACCAGACGATCGAGACCGAGCGCGATTCCGCCGTGCGGCGGAGCGCCCAATCGAAACGCGCGCAGCAGATGACCGAATTTCGTCTGCTGGTCTTCTGCGCTTACGCCGAGTGCTTCGAACATTTTCGCCTGCAATTCCGGCTCGTGAATTCGAATGCTTCCGCCGCCGATCTCGACGCCGTTCAAGACAACGTCATAGGCGTCAGCGCGGATTTCACCGAACTTCTTTTGGCCCAGTAGCGGCAGATCTTCTGCCTTCGGTCGAGTAAACGGATGATGGACGGCGTTCCATTTATTTTCTTCCGCGCTCCATTGCATAAGCGGAAAATCGGTCACCCAGAGAAAATCCAGGTTGTTACAACCCGCCGTCAGTTTTTGGATTTCTGCCACTCGCAGCCGAATTCGGCCCAGCACCTCGCACGCGATTGCCCATTTTCCGGCGGCAAAGAAAATGCAATCGCCCTCCTCAATCTCTAACTTAGAACGGAGCGCTTCCTTCTCCGCTTCCGAGAAAAATTTCACGATTGGAGATTTCCATTCCGCGTTCTCTACCTTGATGAAGGCGAGTCCTTTTGCGCCAAACGTTTTTGCGATCGCGGTCAATTCGTCCACCTGACCAATGGTGATGCCGGCAAAACCTTTCGCATTAATGGCCTTCACCACTCCGCCTTCGGCCAGCGCGCCCTGAAAAACCTTGAACTGGCTGACGCGAAACACGTCGCCTAGGTCGAGCAAACGCATGCCGAAGCGGCCATCTGGCTTGTCGCTGCCAAAAGTATCGACGGCTTCGCGATAGGTGAGACGTGGGAATGGTATGGGGATGTCGATTTTCCGCGCCGCTTTAAAAATCGCGGCCAGCATTCCCTCGGTTAATGTATAGATGTCGTTAGGCGTGACAAAAGACGCTTCAATATCGATTTGGGTAAACTCCGGCTGGCGATCCGCCCGCAAATCTTCGTCTCGAAAAGCTTTCGCGATCTGAAAGTATTTTTCGACTCCGGCGACCATGAGGAGTTGCTTGTATTGCTGCGGCGCCTGCGGCAGCGCGTAGAATTTTCCCCGAAGCAAGCGACTCGGGACGAGAAAGTCGCGCGCGCCTTCCGGTGTGCTTTTACTCAGAATCGGCGTCTCGATCTCGAGAAATCCCTGTGAATCCAGATATTGGCGCGTGGCCTGAGTAACACGGTGACGGATTTGCAAATTGCGCGACAGCCGTGGCCGGCGCAGATCGAAATAGCGATAGGTCAGCTCCAGATCTTCGTTGCTCAATTCAGCATCGATCTGGAACGGCAGGTTCTCGGCGCGATTCAAAACCGTCAAAGATTGCGGGAGCACTTCGATATCTCCGGTGGGAAGCTTCGGATTTTCGGTGCCGGGCAACCGGGGAGCGACTTTTCCGCAAACCTGAATGACGTCTTCCGTGCGCAAGCTGTGGGATTGCTTCGCCACTTCCGCATTTTCCTCCGGACGAAAGACGACCTGGGTCAGCCCTTCGCGGTCGCGCAGATCGATGAATATGACGCCGCCATGGTCGCGGCGGACCGCGACCCAGCCGGCGAGTTTCACGTCGCCGCCGATATCGGTCTTTCGCAGTTCGTTACAATGATGGGTGCGGTACATGCGGCGTGTCACTCTGAGCGAAGCGAAGAATCTCTCAAGTGATTACGATAACCAATAGAACGATAGATTTCGCGATGGGCGAAAGCTCCGGGTAGCGCACGCGTCTCGCGTGTTGGCGATTGCGTCCCGCAATCGAGGACTCTCCCTGGCGCGCTCGACAATGTTTAATTTCCGTTTTCAGAAAAGATCGTTTCGGCGAGACGCCGAAAGTCCGAGCCGGACTGGCGTGTACACCCGAGACGCGTGCGCTACCCGGCTGAAGATCCGCCGAGCGACTCGAGATGCGTAACGAGCTCGGCATGCGAAACCGACTCCTGTTTGCCGCTGGTGAGATCTTTCACTCCGACCTGCGGCCATTCATCACCGAAAACGATGGCAAAGCGCGCACCGGTTTGCTCCGCCAATCGGAATTGTCGCGCGATTTTCGCGGTGGCCAGTGAATAATCGACACGGTAACCACCATCACGCAGTTCCTGGATCGCGGCCATCGCATGCGCTCGCTGTTCCTCTTTGGCAACGACGACATAAATCTCGACGTCCCGTACGGCCGCAATCGTTTGTTCCATTTGCGCGCGGGCTATCGCATTGCCCCGAATCATTTCGCCCAGCACGACATCACCGATGGCAAAGCCAAGCGCCGACAATGAAACGGAGTTGTCGCTCAATTGCGCTACCAGCTGATCGTATCGGCCACCCCCGGCGATCGCTCGAAATTTGCCCGCGCGATCAAAGACCTCGAATACAACCCCCGTGTAGTAAGCGAGCCCGCGGACGATGCGAACATCGATGCTGGCGAAATCCGCCAGACCGCGCATCCGCAGGTTCTCGATGATGTTGTTGAGCTTCACGCTTTCGCCGCCCTTGTCGAAAATGTCGAACACCGGTTTCGCTAATTTGCCCAAGCGTTCTTCTGTTTTCTGGCGCGGCTCGCGTTCCGACTTATCGATCGCCTGCAGCATCGCTTCCCAGCGATCTGGTCGAACGTTTTCCACCTTCAACAATTCGGTCCAAAACTCGCGGTCGCTGATGCGGACCACGAAATCCTGTGCGGTGAATCCAAACGCACGCACAATGTCGATGGCGAGCGCAATCAACTCGGCGTCGGCTTCGGCCGCTTGCTCTCCGATGATGTCGCAGTTCAGTTGGAAATGCTCGCGCAGCCGCCCGCGCTGCGGCCGTTCGTAGCGAAAGACCTGAGGAATCGAGAACCATCTTAGCGGTTTGCGGAATTGCCGGTGCTGCTCCGCCACAATGCGCGCCAGCGTGGGGGTCATTTCCGGTCGCAGCGCCACAGCCCGTCCGCCCTTATCCACGAATTCGTATAATTGCCGCACGATCTCATCGCCTGACTTTTTTTTGTAGAGATCGAGCTCTTCCAATACAGGGCCGTCGAACTCGACGAAGCCATAGCGTCCGGCCACTTCGCGCCATTTCGCAAAAATGTAGTTTCGTTCCCCACACAGGGCGGGAAGGAAATCGCGGAATCCGGTCAGCGGTTGCATGTTAACGAGGAAAAATCATCGGCCTGAAAGAGGCAACGACACGTCCGCGCTGCGATGAAATTACGAACCTTTTTTGCAGTTGAATAACACCCGCCGGGGTCCAGTCAAAATTAGTCACGACGGGGAGCATCCGTTTAACAAAGCAAAGGACAAACATGAAAGACAACAGATTAACCACAATTTTCGCCATGGGCGCAGCTTGCGCGATCGGGCTGAGCGCAGCGTCCGCGCAAACGACCACTTCGGTTACGACAAACGTCGAACCGGGGGCCGCTGAATTGACGACGAGCACGGGCTCATTTGCGACATACACACCAGGCGGAGAATACTTCACTTTCCGCACGACGACCGGAGCGGAGCCGGTGAAATATTATTATACCAAGGAGACCACGGTTGTTGATCCAGCAGGCCACACAGTAGCATGGTCTGGTATCCGGCCGGATCTGCCTGCGACAGTGTATTACGCCAGGCAAGGCGACCGCATGATCGTTCGCAAGGTTGTGTTGACCAAACCGGTCAACGTCATCGAGAAAAAAGAAACGACAACGACGACGACCACAACCAAGCCGTAACATTCGTTTTTGGGGAGAATAACGCCCGCCGGTTCGATCCGGCGGGCGTTTGAGTTTTATTCTACCCCCGTAGTGACGCCGCGCCGGGATTATCGAGCCCGGCTACAGAAACCGCAGCGGCTTAATCCTCGTATCCGCGTGGGAATTTTTGGTGCCATTTCCATGCGCTCTCGACGATGGCATCGAGCACCTGAAATTTCGGGCGCCAGCCGAGCTCGCGTTTGATCTTTTCTGAGGCGGCGATCAGGCGCGGAGGGTCGCCAGGCCGTCTTGGCTTTTCCACCACTGGAATGGGGTGACGAGTGATCCTGCGGGAAGTCTCAATCACTTCGCGCACGCTTGAGCCACCGCCGGTGCCGAGGTTGTAAAACGCGCTTGCTGGCGTGGCCAGGGCAAGAATATGCGCATCGGCCAAGTCGCTGATGTGAATGTAGTCGCGAATGCACGTGCCATCAGGCGTGTTATAATC
>JBKPQI010000203.1:0-10511 GCA_046733975.1 Verrucomicrobiota bacterium | reverse complement strand
ATGTAATTGCGACGAATTGAACTTTGCGCTTTTCCTCGCTTTTCAGCGTTTCCTTGGCGCTTTCGTAATATTTCGCGATCTCGTCATCGGAAATTTTGACCTCGTTAGCAAAATCGCTCGTCTTAAAACGTGCGACGCTTACTTCAAATTTCGAATAAATCTGGTCGAAGTTTCTTTTGCTCTCAGATGGCGACACGATGACGCCGGTGCTGATCAGCTCCTTCACGCGTTCGAGCCGAATCTGATCCGCGGCCAATTCCTCGATCTGTGCCTCTCCGAACCCGCGCGGACCCAATGCGTTTTCCACGATGTCATTGTACTTTTTCGGATCAAATCCACCGGCGTCGCCGCGGAACGCGCGCATTTTACTAACAACCGATGCGATGTCGCTTGTCGTCGGCCGAATACCAAGGGCATCAGCTTCATGACGGAGAATCATCAGATCGATCGCGAATTCCTCACCTGCTTCGTGTTCCGCTTCCGACTGCGTCTGCGCGTGCTGGGGGCGCCATTGCGCCAGAATTTCGCCCAGAAAATCGCTCATTCCGAGAATACGCGCGAGATCGAATAAGCGGGCGCCTCGATCCAGTTCGTAGCGAGGAACGGTTCGGCCGTAAAGTTTGGTGGTTCCCTGGTCTCCGCGAAGTGCCGCCGTCCAGTCCGTCCTGACGAAATAAAGACAGAACGGCATCGCCAGGATCGCGATAACGATCATGAGCCATTTTTGGTGTTTGCGAAATACGTTGATCATGGAGCGCTCAAGTGGGCGCAAACTTACGGTAGCTTGCGCGTCCGCCAAATGGTTTCTGGCGCCGCCGTCATCCCGAGCGAAATGCCAGTCCGGCTCGGACTCGAGGGATCCCGTTGCGAAACCTTTAAGATAACGCCGCGGGATCCCTCGACGTCGGTCGAGATGACGATGAGGCAATCGCGCCCACGGTCTTTTGAATCAACTCCCAGGTAGTGGCTAGATGTCTCTCAGTCGTTAGGACATTTCCCAAACCGATGCGCATGACCGTTCGGCCGCGCAGTTTGGTATGCGTCAGGTAGGCTTCACCGGAGGCGTTGATTTGCTCGACAATTTTTGAATTCAAGGCGTCGATTTCCGTAGCCGGGATCGATGATCCCGGGCTGGCTACGGGTCCAACAAATCGGAAACAAACGACGCCCATACGAATCGGTGCAGCCAATTCGAAATCCTTTGATTTGCCTACCCACTCGCCGAACATACGCGCCAGCCGCACATGCTCGCGCAAGAAATTTTCCATTCCTTCGCGCCCGAACGATCGCCAGATCACCCACGCTTTCAGCGCCCGGAACCTGCGGCCGAGCTGAATCCCGTAATCCATGTAATTTTTTTCGGCCTCGATCGTGTCACCGCGCAAATATTCGGGCACCAGGGTAAACACCTTCCGCAGTCGCTCGATGTTACGGACAAACAAAACGCTGAAGTCCAAGGGCACAAAAAGCGTCTTGTGCGGGTTGATTACGATCGAATCCGCCTCTGACCAGCCTTCCGTCAGGTTCTTGAATTCCGGAAGCAGGGCGAATCCGCCGCCATAGGCGCCATCAATATGCAGCCAGATGTTATTCTCCCGGCAAACTTTCGCGATTTTTGGAATCGGATCGACACTGGCGGTCGATGTCGTCCCGACAGTCGCGATCACCGCCAGCGGCTTAAAGTTTTGACCCACATCCTTCTTCACCGCTTCACGCAACGCGGCGACATTCATTCGGAAATCAGAGTCGCTCGCGATGCGCACAACGTTTTCCTCCCCCAAGCCGAGCGCGATCGCAGCTTTCTCCGCCGAGCTATGGGCCTGGTCTGAGGTATAAATCCGGAAAAGCGGCAATTCACGATGCGTTAGCCCATACTTGCGCGTAGAGGGCGCCGCTCGTTCGCGAGCAACGGCCAGCGCGTGCATCACTCCAACTGACGCGGTGTCGTAAATCACGCCGCCGAATTCCGCCGGCAATCCCATCCATTGCCGCAACCAATCCAGCACGACTGTTTCCAGTTCGGTCGCGGCCGGCGATGTGCGCCACGTCATGGCGTTGACGTTGAGAGGCGCGGTCATGATCTCGCCCAAAATGGACGGCCCGGTCACGGTCCACCCAAAGTAGGCCAGAAAGCTGGGGTGACCCCAATGCACCATTCCGGGCACAATGACACGATCCAGGTCGGCCAGAATTTTCTCGAACGATTCGCCTGCCTCCGGCGCCTCGGAAGGCAGCGCTCGCTGAATGGAACCGGGTGGGTCATCCGGCGCGACCCGCAGTTGTTCAATATTCGCGCGGTAATCCGCAATCCAATCGGCGAGCCGATGCAATTGTGCGCGGAATTCTTCCGGCGGGGTGTCGTGGGGTGACTTTTTCATCAGTCAATTGTAGCTGCCGCCGTCAAGCCGGCAGAGGGTTTCGATTACTGCCGACGACGACGGCGGCAGCTACAACAATTTGATTTAGATGCCGAGTCATCAAAACGCGAACCCGAAGCTAAAATGAAACGCGCCGACATCCTCGTGTTCATGCGGATCCGGATTCACGCCGTAATCTAGCCGGATCGGCCCGATGGGAAGTTTGTAACGTAAGCCGACTCCGATGCCATAGCGCATATCGTCGAAACCGGGATTATCCGCATCCGGGAGCAAGTTACCGGCATCGACAAAGACCGCGCCCTGTAATTCACCGTAAAGCGGGAAGGTATATTCCACATTAAAGACGGTATAAAATTCTCCACCTAGCGGATGACCGCGATGATCGTGCGGCCCGAGGTCGCGTTCGCCGAAGCTGCGCACAGTGGTGCTGCCGCCGTTAAAAAAACGCTCGTCGATGGGAATGGCATTGATGTCGTTCGTGCCTTCATGCAGCGGCCGAACTAATCCGGCGCGGGCGCCAAGTTCCAGAAATGTTTTGCCGAACGGAATGAAATAACTGGCGCGGGCGGTGGTCCGAAATAATTCGATCTCGCTTCCAATGGTGCTGGAGGCAAGCTCGAAAGTCTGACCAAGAATAAGACCGCGCGTGGGCACGACCGGGCTATCGCGCAAATCGAGGGTGTTAAAAAATCCGATCGAACTAACGAAATACTTTGTATCGCCTATGAACTTGTCCTTGATGTCGCTACTGACGATATCGACCCGCCGCTCCGACCCGAACAGACCAACCTGATATTGTTTGGTGATGTTGTAGGAGAATTCTGTCCGCGCCCCGATTTCAAACTTGGAATAGCCCTCGTAATCAAAGGTGAAGGCACTTAATCGAATCTTCAGCTCAACGTTGGTTTCAAGAAAGTAGGGATCGTCCCATAGTATCTCTCCCTTGTATCCTCGCTCCGTAATTTCGATCGAAGTAGTCAGCGGCCGGCCATACCCAAAAAGATTTCGGTTGGCATAGCTGAACCCGACAATCGCGCCGACGTACGTGCCGTAGCCGATTGAAAACCCGAATTCTTTCGCCTTCGCCTCCTCAGCGGAAATATCGAGCCGAAGATAATCTCCTCGTTCGGGCTGGGGATTAATCTGAAGGACATTGAACAACCCGGTCCGCATCAACTCACGGAATTTTTCATCGAGCACATCCGGGCTGTAGTTTTTTCCCTCAAGCGAAGCAAACCGATTCCGGACGTAACTCGGCCGCAACCGCTGCAACCCCTTCACTGTGATGCCATCGAATTTGTAAACCGGACCTGCTGAAACGGTCACAATTACCGGGACGTGCCCCGCCGCCGCCTGTTCCGGCTCGCCCGTCGCAGTCACTTTCGCAGCATAATAACCGCGCGCTTTGAAGTAAGCCTGAAGCCGCCGCGAAATGTCATCGACGCGGCCATCGGTGTAGGGTTGCGACAGCAAATCGAGCATCTGCCCGCGCAGCGCTTCTGCGCCGTAAATCGTGTTCCCATGAAAGATCAGGTTGCCAAAAAAATACTGCCGGCCCTCGTGCACTGGAATGATGGCCTCGGCGCGCGTGCCGTCAGCGTTGAAACGATATTGCGGCGAATCGACCACCGCATCGAGATACCCATCGCTTACATAATAGCGACGCACCAGGTCCGCGCCCTCCTCCACATCGGCAGCGACAAAAGGTAATTCTCTTTGCAGACGCGAGTAACGCTCTCGCGTCGGCCCGACCGCATATTCGAAAAGTTTTGCGGCCGGCACTTGGTTGTCACCGACGAAATTGATCGCGCTTAAAATCACCTGCGGCCCTTCCGTAACTTCGAGGACAAGACGCGACCCGCTCTCGATCCGGTAACGTACCTCTACTTTGGCGTAGCCGTGTTTCCGATAAAACAGTTCGAGGAAAAACGCGGCGTCGTCGGCGCGCGCTGCGGTTAACCCGAAATCATGAATGGTTGTGATTTGTTCCTTCAGCACGGTGCGCAATTCGTCCTCTTTAAATGCGGTCGCGCCGCGGATTTCCAAATCCGTCCTTTGCGCTTTTCTCTTCTCTTCCCGCTCCACCATTTTCTGCTCACGCGCGCGTTCTTCCGGCCGCTTCACGTCCACCGCGCGCTGTCCCCAAATCTTTGGGGCGAGGATAATGACGCTCAGGCAAACCAGGAAAATGGCGCGTCGCATTTCAATGGAATCGTATGAGGTATTTCACCTGACCGCGAAAGTCTCCTCCAACTCCAATGTCGCCGACAAGTACCCAATTCTCGTTAATCTTGAACCGCGCCGTCGCCTGCTCCCGCCCCGTGCGCGGGTCGATCGTGCCGACATCGAGCTGCAGACGATCGAAAACAGAATTGCTCTGCGTCGGCTCGCCTTTTTTGAAAATTTTGCGGTAAAGCTGCTGCAACACCAGCATGGCGGCGCGGCCGGCCAGGACATTGCCGCTTCCGGTTAATTCCTGTCGCGTAGTTCCGGTCGCGAGCAACGAAATGATTTCCTCCTGCGGCAGTGGCGGTTCGCTGGTGAAAATCGCCTGGGGTGAAAGCGAGTTGCCATAAACATAAACCCGCACCGTGTAATCGCGGATCAACGACGTACCTTGCAGATCGATCCGCGGATTGAAGGAATCACTCGGGTCAAAATACAGGAAGCCATTGGTGACATCGAGACGGCTGAACGGCAAAGTCGCCTCGACATTCTCCAGTCTAACGATGCCTTTTAACTCCGGGCGCCCGCCGGTCCCGCCCAAGTGCAGATCAATCAGCGCATTGCCGTTGGCCAGGTTTCCACGTATGGAAAATGGATCCTTGGTTTTGATCGCAACATCGAATTTCCAATCACGCAAAGGCGGCGTTTTAATCGAATAATCCGGCCGCTCTTCGACAGGTTCAGGCGCGGGCCGGCCAGGCAAGCCGATCGGGATCAAATCGATGTCCTTAAGAAAATGACTGTTGGTCAGCGCGAGATTTCCTTTCACCGTTGCGGTCGCAGCCGGCCCCGTTACTTTCAAATTCGCATCTGCACGCGCCGTCAGTGAGTCATTGCGCGCAATTAGAATGCTCTCGGCCCGCAGATCCACGTCCATATTTGGCTCGGTCAATTTGGTGAAAACAACCCGACCACCGAGGGTGAAGGGTCCGCCGGCCAGGTCGCCTTTGAATCTTTCCAGCGTCAAAGTGTTTCCCCGAAAAAGCAGCCGCGATTGAAAGCCGTGCAAAGCCGGCAATGTCGCGTTGGTGAAGCGCGCGGCATTGATCGTAATATCGCCGCTGCCGCTGAATTCCGGACGCGCAATGGTCCCGCCGATTGCGACATCGAAGGCCACGTCCCCATCGAGCTGCTCGACTGCAGGAATGAACTGGCGCAGGAAATTTACTGGACTCCGGGGCAAGCGCACCGTCGCCTGCAGGGGCGTGTTTTCATCGAATGAGCGCGAGCTTAAAATTTTTCCGGCATCGAACGGCATGGTGGCGGCAATACTGACGGCCTGAATTCTGGGTTGCTTCAATTCGCCTGTGACATTGATTTTGCTTCCGGCCGCATCGGCGGTCAGACGAAATGTTGCCGGATCGAGGTTCGGCAGCTTGGGGTTGCGCAAATCCCGTCCATCGACATCGACGTGCGCCTGCAGATCCGCCAGGGTTCCACCTGCTTGCAATTTGATCGACAAAAATCCGGAGGCTGCCGGCTCCAAGCCGAAATCGTCGAATAATTTCTTAAGGTCGAGATTCGCGGAATCGAACGTGGCATTCACCTTTCCGTCGCGCGGAAAAAGGGGCTGGCTGGTGCCAACATTTTTCCAAAGGAATGGGATCGATGCGTAACCGCTTGCGTATTTTGCCTGAGCTTGATTGAGCTCGATTTTCGAAATCTCCAGCGTCTCTCCTTTGGCGGCAACGATCGCCTGGAAACTCATCCGATCGCTTCCGATAAAGAACGTTGGGACGTCCAAGCCTGCCTGGGAATAGGTCGCGTCGATGTTCGCGGTCAGCGCCTTCATATTCCCGAACCGCCCATTCTTCCAATCGAGCTTCAGCGATCCAATTTCCGTTAGCTTCGCGAGCGAGCCTTGCCCATTCCAATTCATGGTAAATGAACCGGCCAGTTCCGTTTTGTTTCCGCTACCGCCCAGGAGCGGCTTTAGCGCGCTCAAATCTGCGATATCGATTGCTAGTTTGCCGGCAAACTTTCTCTCACCGCGCAAATCAAGTGTCCCCTGCCCGTTGATGAAATCGCGCTGATTCAGATTCGCGGTCAAATCATTCAGGAAAATTGTGCTTTGCCAGATTGACCCGGCGCCGCTCAGTTGCCGGACAGATAAATTTCGGACCTGTAAATTCGTCGCATAAACGTTGAAAGAGCCGTCCGCCACGGCGCCATTCCACCGCACATTACCGAAAGCATTGAAGACACCGGTGACGCGATTCGGTGAATTGCCGTTCCAAAAATCGCCGGTTTGCGAAGCATTGATCGCGAACTGGATCGTTGCCGGCTGCTTGGTGAAATCCTTTTCCTCCGCAAGTAGGCGCACCGAACCGCTGCCGGCAATCTGATTGGATCCGCGCTCGATAGTAAAGTTGTCGATGTTAACGACGTCACTGTTTTGTTCGAGATGCGCAGAAATGGTGTCGACCACGAACTCATTGGTTCGAGCCGCTGACACGGCTACGTTCACGTTCGCGCGCATGCCCTCAAACCATGGTGCATCCTTTTTCTGGACCCGCAGGTTCTTCGTCGCGGCAACCGTTGCCTCAAGTTTTTCAAAGCTGAAATCACGGCTGCTGACCGCCCCCGCGCCGACCCGAAGCGCGGCCTCCATTTGTTCATCGCGCACCTGCAGTGTGCCGTTGATCTGCCCGTGACCCGTTAACGGATTTCGCATCGCCGACGTGATGGGCGCGAAATCGAGATCATTGCTGACAATTTCAAATTTGGCCGGACTGCGTCCAAGATCGTCGGCTTCTTCCGGTAGCTGAACGGTCCCACGAATCTGCAACCCTGTTCCAGCGCGTGTCAGCTCTACCGGTTCAATCGTGGCCACTCCATTGTAAGCGGAAAAGTGTGCGCTCGCTCGATCGAAAGTCGTCCCCGCGACTTGCAAGTCGCGCACAGTTCCGTCGCCCGATCCGCTCCACGTCTTCGGTGAGCGCAACAAACCGGCAAAATCGAACGTAAACGTCTCGATCTTGCCCTCTACAGGCGTGTCTGCGAACAATCCGAGTTTCTTCGCGGAAGAGATGGATAAATCCCGGGCCATCGCGTGCGATTTTATAAAAAGCGATCGCGCCTGTTCGGTCAGCGAAGCCTGCAAATCAACCGGTGCGCCATCGAGCGTTCCGACGCCGCGCAAAGCCATCGTGTGCTGACGAATCTTCGAGGCATCGATGTTGATCAACTGGAAGCGGGTTTGTTCATTTAACACCACGTCGCGCAAGATAAGGTTGCGATTTTCGTAATTGGTCGTGCCGGTCACGCGCGTCCATTTCTCGCCCGTTGGTAATTGCAATAACGTGACACTCAGCGCACTGGCGGCGCGCGGATTCAAATCGATCGCTGCATTCTCGACAATGAAATCATGCGCCGGATCTCGCACGATCATCGATACGTTTTCCAGGCGCGCCCGCTCCGGGAAAACAGCCGGCAATGTCACTTTTTCGTGCGGACGCGGGGAAACTTTCACTCGCACTTTTGCCGGATCGATTACGACCCGCGCATTTCGCGCTTCGATCGAATCGAGAAAATCGGCGTGTCGGCGAATCAGCGCCAACAAACTGTAATCGGCGTGAATGTAATCGGCGTCGGCGATCTCAATCGCCGCCGGACCAGTAGGAGTGACGTGCAGGTTCCGGATTGTTAACCCGGTAAAAACATTTCCTTCGATCCGACAATCGAGCTTCAGATTTTCTTTCGCTGCTCGATGAACCGCGAACCAGTGAATGGCGCCGAGGAGAATGGGCCGGTGAAAAATCAGGACCAGGCCCAGAAAAAGGGCGAGCGAAATCCAAACACGTCGCCACCATTTTCCCTTTGGGGGGGGATTTTCCTGCCGATCATCTTCCACGAGCGATTCACCCTATGGGCAGGTCGGGAAAGAGCAAGGGCGGCGGGGTAAGCGGGGCATGCACACTGGAAGGGCGAGCCTTTGCGCCGTGGTGGCTGGCTTCGCTCTGCAATTGCGCTAGGGGCACGGTTCTGCGCGTCGGGGACGCGCGGAAGCGCGTCCCTGCGTCCGAAATGCCAGCAGTTCGCGAAGGCGTCGATCCGATCGCAAACCACCCGCGCCCGCGGTATGTCATTCTCAGCGCAGGCGAAGGATCTCGCCGATCATCTCGGTCGGTCATGCGAAGTTCGGTAGTCCACGACCTTAGGCGAGGTTCCTCGCCGTCTTTGCGGCTCGGGATGGCACCGATCTTGGTCACTTCGTCCTAAAACTCTGCGAAAATGTGCGTAGTTTGACACTCGATGACGATAACCAGCGGCGACATTGCGGTTTGGATAATATCGGCCCTGCTCGCGGCAGGCGTTGGCTGGAGTCGCTATGCCAAATGGAAAACACGCAACACACTGGTGCGCGAACTAGCGGCGATGGAACCGGAACGCCGGGCTAAAGTGCTGCAGCGGCTCAATCCGAAACTTGCGATGGAAATGCGCGAACAGCTCATGGAGCGGTTTCAGATCATGAGCTAAGCAACGTTTGGTTAAGCGGCGATCTTCAACCGCCGTGCACATAGGCAATAGCTTCGAAGCAGCCGCTCTTTGAAGCTGAAGATGGCTTGGGTTCGTGGCAGACGCTGCAGAGTGCGGTGTCCGCGCCCCATTACGTCCAAATCCGCTGAAGGACAGCGGACGCTACAGTACTAACGGAACGCGCCGCTAATCGTGGGTGCGACCGGGGGCTAACAACTGCAATCCTTACCGCAATTGCACTTCTTGTTGTCGTTCATCGGGCAGTTCTTGCCGCTTTTCTTGCAGCTCTGCGGGGTGGGTTCGGCCGCAAACGCGGTCGTGCAAATCGCTGCCACCAACATCGACAACAGAACCCTAGCGTATGTCTTCATGGTCGAATTTTGCGCATAATTAAAGAGGACGACAGTAGAAAAATTTAGTCGGCCCCTTCGCCCGGCGCAATTCGTCATCAGCGAGCCAGCCGAGGAACCAGTTGGGGGAACCTTAAACGCAAAGCTCGGTCGCGCCTGATAACGGTGGCCGTAGATTTGAACCTTGATTCAGGTGATAAAACCTCCAAGTAACATCTGCGGTCCGCAAACGTCTGATGAAAAAATCCGCCGATAGCGCCGAGCCAGCTTTTTGGAATCAGCGTTACCGCTCTGCTGAAACGCCATGGGTATTGCATAAAATCCCCAATGCTTTGAGCTCCTTTCTGAAGAGAACAAAATGTGGCGACGTGGACGTCGCCGCTCCCAGTCACAAAGGCATTCAACCCGCGGTCGAGGTAGTGGGTCGGCCGCGGGTTTTGGTCCCGGGGTGCGGAACACATCACGAGGTCATTCTGGCTTTTCGAACCGCTGGTTTTGATGTCGTTGCCATCGATTTTTCAGCTGTCGCCATTGCGGAGACGAGAGACTCGCTCGGACGCAGCAGGGCTGGGGGCTTGGTGCACGGTGATTTCTTCAAACACAACTTCCGAGAACGCTTTGATCTAATTTACGAACGCACTTTTCTCTGCGCCATGCATCCGAGACGGTGGCCGCGGTACGCGAAACGCATGGCGCAATTGCTGCGGCCAGGCGGAAAGCTGGTCGGTATTTTTTTCTACGGCACCGAACCGGACCCGCCTCCTTACCCCATTAAAACGACACAAGCCGCCGAAATCTTTGGCGAATATTTCCGGTTAGTTCGGGACCTTAAGGTTTCTGACTCGCTCCCGATGTTCGCCGGGATGGAGCGCTGGCAGGAATGGGAACGCAAGACCGTGAGGCATCGGCAACGACGACGTCGTAGCTAATAGCGTTGTAGAGGCTATAACGCGTCAGCTTTCTGCGCTCGTCCTGGACGCCCAGAAACGCATCGATTCAAACGACAAAAAACAAACCCCTTGAAGACACACCTTTATTTTCCGACGGAAAACGCCAAGATCGATTGTTCCGATGGTCC
>JBKPQI010000202.1:0-13662 GCA_046733975.1 Verrucomicrobiota bacterium | reverse complement strand
ATCTAACAATATGAGGGCACGCTCGGGGCTATACATTCTTTATTGTTTGGGAATGATTGCGCTCACCTCTGTCGCCTCCGCGCAGACACGTTATACCACCGTAGTGATCGACGCCGGGCATGGTGGTTTTGATCGCGGCGGCATTCCCGGCCAACGGGTCCTGGAAAAAAACATGAACCTCGATGTCGCACTCAAGCTCAAGCCCATTCTGGAAAAAGCCGGCTACCGCGTGGTCATGACGCGAAGTACCGATGTTTTTGTTCCGTTGGGCGAGCGTGTCGCCATCGCGAATTCCAACCCAAACGCGATCTTCGTCTGTATTCATTTCAACTCTGCATCGCGGCGCGGAGCCAGCGGCATTGAAACGTATTTTTATAGCACAGAAAGCGCCCCGCTCGCGGCCAGCATTCATTCCGCCGTCGTCGGTGGCGCGCCATCGGAAAACCGCGGCGTCCGACGTCGCGGCTATTTCGTGCTGCGTCGAACCACTGTTCCGGCGGTGCTGGTCGAATGCGGATTTCTTACTAACCCCACCGAAGCGGAATACGCGCAGACGACGGCCTACCGGCAAAAACTGGCCCAGGAAATTGCCCGCGGTATTACTAACCGTCCGATCCTCGCGGCCCGCACGCCTGATACGAATCGGTCATCGAAAGTTGATGTCGGTTTGCAGCCCTTCCTTGATCAACGTTTCGTGCGCGATTCCAGCAGCACCAGGCACCACCGCCGACACAAAACCGCAAAAAGGAAAAAATCCTCCAGCACCGAAGAAAAGACGGTAAGTTCCAAGACAGAGTGAACTCGCCGATCGTCACCTCGGCGCAAATGCGCGACGCAGAAGATGCGGCCTTTGCCCGGGGCATTGCCGCTGAGCACCTGATGAATCAGGCGGGCCACGGGATTGCAAGAACGGTGCAGCGATTCTTCCCGCGTCCCGGATATTGCCTTGTCTTTTCCGGCAAAGGAAACAATGGCGGTGACGCGCTCGTGGCCGCCGTGCACCTGAAGCGCGCCGGCTGGCATACTGACGTGCACCTTTCGTTTCCCGAGTACGACTGCAGCGAATTATTGCGCAAAAAAATCAAGGAATTCCGCGATACGAAGGCTGTAGAGGCCGCCATCTCGGCCGCAAGAATAGACACCTCCCGCCCTACAATCATCCTCGATGGCCTGCTCGGCCTCGGATCCAAGCCACCATTGCGCGATCCAATTCTCGCCGCTTGCCGCGAGATCAATCGTCTGCACCGGGAACGCAACGCGTATGTTTTCGCAGTCGATCAACCAACCGGTCTCGACGGCGACTCCGGAAAAGCCGATCCCGATTGTGTTGTTGCCGATTTTACCGTCACCATCGCAGCAACAAAACGCGGATTGATCGCAGACCATGCGATCAATTACGTCGGCCGTCTCGAAGTCGTTCCGCTTTCCGATCTCCCGCTCGACTCCGCTGAGGAAACCGTCGCCTGCACCGACGC
This sequence comes from Verrucomicrobiota bacterium, assembly GCA_046733975.1. Classification (GTDB taxonomy): domain Bacteria; phylum Verrucomicrobiota; class Verrucomicrobiia; order Chthoniobacterales; family UBA10450; genus AV69. The sequence continues at coordinate 12,187 of JBKPQI010000202.1, read as the reverse complement.
GCTGCACGGTCTATTGCCGCGCCGGCAATTCGAAGCCCACAAAAACCAATTCGGCCGTGTCGGAACCATCGCTGGATCACGCGGGTTCGTCGGGGCTGCCATCATGTGCGCCTGGGGCGTGTTGCGCGGTGGCGCCGGCCTTGTCGAAGTCTTTGTCCCGAAAAACATTTATGAGATAGTCGCGGCCGCCGCGCCGTTTGAATCGATGGTTAAACCGGTCAATTCCTATCGCGACTTGCTCGAAGAAAAAATGGATGCGTGGGCGATCGGTCCCGGTCTCGGTAAGGAAAACGCCGGCCAAATTACCGAACTGGTGCAGCGCACCGCCAGCCCGATGGTCGTTGATGCCGATGCTCTCAATATCATCTCCACCAACGTCAGCATCTTAGGAAATTGCGCCGGTCCACGTTTGCTCACCCCGCATCCCGGCGAAATGAGACGTCTGGCGGGCGATCAAAAAATCTCACGGGCTGAACTCGCCAAGAATTTCACTGCGGAATTCCCCGTGACACTTTTGTTGAAAGGGAGTCGCACCGTCGTTGCCGAGAACGGCAAACGGATCAGCTACAACACGACTGGCAATCCGGGCATGGCCACCGGCGGAATGGGCGATGTCCTCACCGGCGTCTGCTCCGCCCTCATCGCACAAAATCTTTCACCTTTCGACGCTGCCCGCCTTGGCGCCTGGGCCTGCGGCCGCGCGGCCGAGATCGCAATCTTCAATCGCGGCCAAAGCGAGCAATCCCTTCTCGCTCGCGATGTCCTAACGAATCTTGGACGCGCTTTCTGCGACTTGTGAAGATGCGTGTCATCCCGAGCGACAGCCGAGGGATCCCGTGATGTTATCGTAAAGCTCTCGCATCGGGATCCCTCGACTTCGCTCGGGATGACACGGTAGAGGCATTGCAGGGCAGGCGTTCCCAGCCTCCGTCATCAATTCACGGCTTTTCATCCCGACACAACTTCTGAAAGGCCGGCTCGCTGCGCAGCGGATCCCAAACCGGATCAAGCTTCAGCGCCGCCGCCGTCACAGCGTACCCGTATAACCAGCCCGAATACGGAATACGCATGAGATGCGAGAGCAACTCAATTGCACGGCCCTTCTCACCTAAAAGGGTCGCCACTACTGCCATGTTCTCGTCGGAAAAAGGCCCAATTGAGGCGTCGCCTAAAGAAAAAGTCATGTTTTTAACCCTCCCGGCTTCTTTCCAGGCCGCACTCTTCTCGCCAAGCAAGGCATAGGTCTGAGCTAAAATGATCCCGAGCCAATCGTTGTCCGGTTGCTCGCGAGTCAATCGGACGAGCCTGTCACGAGTCTGCGCGGCCGTCACTTGTGCAGCGGCATTGTCGCCGTCGACATGTTGGGCAAAGGCGAGGAAATAACCAAAAACCGCCTCTTCCACGTCGGAGCCAAATTCAAATTGAGCCAGCCGCGTTTTTAACAACTTCACCGCTTCCCCGGTCTCTCGGCGCAACCTTAACTGCGTGACTTTTGCTCCAACGGCCTCATAGGAGGGAGTCATTGCCGTCACGTCTGCCAAATATTCGTCGGCATCAGCTAAGTGACCTTGCGCTTGGTACATGGCAGCTTTCGCGGCTTTGATTTCGACGTCATCGGGGCGGACCTGCAAAGCCCGATCAAGCAACGAACGCGCGGTCTCGAATTGTCGTTGATCGCCGTAGTTGAAAGCAACACGGAGCAACAATTCCGGATTACGCGGATCAAGTACCAACGCTTGCTCGGAATAGTCGATTACCTTGTCCCACTGTCTCTCCCGTCGAGCGATGGTTGCTAACGAGGCCGGAACGTCGCTGTTGCCCGGTAATAAGTTGGCAACCCGGAGAAAAGTCTGCCGCGCACTCGCGTACTCGCGCAGCTCGTCGTTCTGGTAGTGTGCGAGCGCGAGCAGAGTCTCGGGTGCATTCGGCTGCAGCGCTTGCGCGTGGCCCAACGCGCCCTTGGCATCGCCCAGACGATCGCCGAAGGAGCTGTAGAGCAATGAATACATTCGCGACAAACGCGCCCACGCCATCGCAAAATTCGGATCGAGATGAACGGCTCGCTTGTAAAAGCTGATCGCCTTTTGCAACGGATAAACCATGACCAGGCTTTCACTCTCTGCGGCCAGCCCGCGCAAATAAGCATCATATGCCTGCGGATTGTCCGTTGGTTTCAGCGCCAACGCCTCTTCTTCGTGACCGCTAAGCTTTGTCTGCAATTCTTCAGCAATCGATTTCGCGATCTCGGTCTCGACCGCAAACATGTCTGTCAACTTGCGATCGTAGGTTTCGGCCCAGATGTGCGCATCGGTTTGGACATTGATCAGCTGCACATTGACGCGGACCTGCTCACCAATCTTTTGGACACTTCCCTCGAGCAGGTTGGCAACGCCAAGTTGCTTTCCGATTTCGGCCGCGTTGCCCGGTTTGCTTTGATATTGCGCGGTGGAAGTTCGTGAGATGACCTTCAATTGATTGAGCTTGGCCAGACGCGTGAGGATCTCATCCTGTATCCCAGTGGCGAAATAGGCGTTGGACTTGTCTTCGGTTAGATTTTCAAACGGCAACACCGCCACCGATTTTGATGTCGCCGCTCCGCCAAACCGAGGCGCGACACGGCTGGCGGTATAACGTCCCAGCAGAAACAAGCCGAGCGACAGTGTCGCCGCGATTACAACCACAACAATCCAGACAGCGCGCTGCGACTGTTGGTGTGATGCTTGAGCAGCTTCCGCTCGCTTGATTCCCGCCGGCGTCAATTCAAAGGCCCATGCCGATACCAGTGCGACAGGGAATCCTGCGGCGGCCGCAACAATCAGCGCTTTCATCACCCACGCCGGCGCTTCGAAGGTCGGGAATAGAATCGATCCTATTTGCACGAGCAGCCACGCAACTACGGCATAGGTGATCGCAACCTTGTAGACATTGCGTCGTTTCAGCTCAGCAAAAAAAACCCCGGGATTCATTCTGACTATGCAGACATATACGTCTTATTAAACGTGAAAAGACAGGATATAGACCTGACGGACCACGGACGGGCTGACGCGTGACATTTTTTTGCCCCTCTGTCATCCTGAGCGAAGTCGAAGGATCTCTAACTATTCTTCTCAAGAGACAAAGTGCCGGCAAAGACATGGGCGTCTTATCCTCTAGAGATTCCTCGACTACGCTCGGAATGACAAAACAAGTCAATTACGGCGGCCCGCTCACCAGTTTCTGAAATCGCGGATCGCTTCGCAATCCGTCCCATTCCCATCGGTACTTTAAATCGTTAACTGTGATGCTGTAGTTGACGCTATCCACTGCTCCCGGCGTTTTGAGCAGGCGCTCGATTAACGGTAACGCCAGATCTTTCTCCCCTGCCCGCGCGTAAATCAGTGCCAGATTGCAATTCATGATCGCGCCATCGTAGGCGTCCTTTGTTTCCGGCTTCAACTCCACCGCGCGCCGGCCTTCCCCAATCGCTTGATCGTGTTGGCCCATGAACGCGTAAAGCGTTCCCAGATTAGCGTGGCGGTCCGCGGCTTCGGGCGCCTCCTGCACTTGTTTTTCAAGTTCCGGCCGCGCCGTCGTAAAATATCTTTCCGCCGCAGCGCCATCGTTCCGCGCCACTGCCGTGATGCCGGCAAGAAAGGATTTCGGAGTTAATGCGCTGTTGAAGTACGAGATTTCTGTCAGGGGCGATTTTTCTAATATCTCGGCTGCCCGCGCAAAATTGCGTTCGAGCATGGCTGCTTCCCACCATGAGCTGGTTACCGTACCGTCCGGATCGACTCCCGCCGGAATTTGCGCCAGCAGATTTTTCAGCGTCGATGTTTCCCCGTTGCGCATGAATGCGACATAACCCGATTGGATCTTTCCGACGATCGAATCAGGCGCCAGGGCGCGCAATCGCGCCGCGACCACCGCTGCCTCATCCCAACGTCGCATCGACGTATAGGTAAAGAGGAGATTGCGAACGATGTTCGGATTTTGCGGGTCGAGTTTCTGAACTGTTTCGAACGTCTCCAGCGATTCCGGCCAGCGCCCCTGACGCCGGCGAATCGCCGCCACTAGCAATCCAATGTAGCCGTCATTCGGCAATAATTCCTGAGCAGTAGCGAATTCCGACAACGCCCGCACATAATCGGTATCGATCCAGTAATAACATTCACCGAGAGCGATGTGACCTTCGCCCAAATTCGGCTGCAAACGCAGCGCGATCTCAGCTTCCGCTCGTGCCTTTGCCTTTCGGGCCTCCGTTGGTTCGTAGAAATGGAAAATTCGCGCGCAGGTGGAACCGAGCCGGGCATGGGCCAGGGCAAAATCTGGATCGAGCTTTACCGCTTCCGAATACAAATCTTCCGCGCGGTTGAAATCCTGGAGCAGGGTATCGGGGCCTTCCTCGATCGGAATTGCGCGCAAATACATTGTCCACGCATCTGCATTCTCGGTTGGTTTGCGTTCGATCCGTGCCTTCTCATCCGGCGTCAGCGACGCGCGCAACGCGTCCGCGATTTCTCCAGCGAGCTCACCTTCGAGGCCGAGGGCATCCGTTAAATTGCGATCATAACGATTCGCCCAAACGTGACGATCGCTCCTGGCATCGATCAGCTGGGCGTTTACTACCACACGATCCTTTTCGCGACGCACGCTTCCTTCAAGAATATTCGCCACTCCGAGGGTCTCCGCGATTGCACGAATATTCCGTTCGCCGATATCGCGATATTTCATCACGCTGGTGCGGCTGATCACCCGCAGAGCTCTAATCCTGGCCAGATTCGTCAGCAGATCATCCTGAATACCATCGGCGAAAAATGCGTTCTCGGCTTCTTTGCTGAGATTTTCGAATGGCAGAACGGCAATACCGCTCGCATCCATCGCCGCCTGGACGGGGTGGCGAGCGAATCGATCACGCAAAAGAAAAAAGGCGAGCCCAATGAGTACCAGCGCGGCTAACGAAGCATAGACAATCGCGTTGCGTATTTTCCTCCCTGCCCGCCGCGCCAGGATCGCTTGCGCCTCGCGTTCCCGCTGAATCTTCGCCGGCACCTCCGGGTTGCCGACGCCGTCGTTGTAGAGATTTACCACCTGAAGGCTGAGGCCATGTTTGGCCGTCACCTCCCCCAGCGCATGCAGGTGCGGACGCCAGCGTTCGTGATGCTCCAAATCTTCGGCCACATGTTTGCTCAACAAAATGTGACCGGCATCGCCGCAATCCATCACTCGCTGCGCGATATTGATGCCAGCACCAGCAATGTTGGCGCGCTCATTCACGTCAGCGACTTCATTGACGGGACCGCTGTGAATTCCCATCCGCAGGTGAAATCGCAGACGACTCTTCAGTGCCTGCGCGATCTCCAACGCACACTGCACCGGAGCTTCCGGACTGTTGCGAAAAATCAGCGCGGCACCGTCGCCCGTCGGTAAGCGTAATAACGCGCCCGCGGCATCGGCAGCACGAAATTGTTCGGTACTCCGAACAATTTCGTTCAACTCGCGCAAGACTTCCGTCTGCTCGTTGTGCAGCAACTTCGAGTAGCCGACGATGTCGATGAACAACACATGCGCGATCTCCAGCCTGAGATCCCGGCTCATTTCCTCACTCATTATCCTTTTCGCGTGCGCGAAATGCCCAGACCGCGAACCACCCTACAGTTGTCGACTGAAATTTCCTGCGAACAAGAGAAAAGAATGTTTCCGCTGGCCGGCGTCGAGGCTGCACGCGCTCGCTGTTGTAGCGTGCGCTATCCTCAGCGCAAAATTCTTTATTTTGCTGTTCTTTCGTGTCCACCGCGCCGCAGTCTCAACGCACCGGTGATTCGTGAACGAGAGAAAGCCTGGGTCGGCTGTACCCAAGCCTCGTTTTATGAAACGTGCACGATCCTCTTCTGCCTTCTAAAAAATTCTTCTAATTCGTCGGAAAAAAATGAAACAAATTCGGCTTTTTCATTAAAAAAGCTCGACCTGCCAAATTGCCGCCGATAAATCTTAATCCCGAGCTGGAAAGCCTTCCGCACGAGCGGTGGTAAAAAAGGAAGAGAGGGAGTCTTGCCCCGAGAGTGTTGGTGGCCGCTTTTCATCACCCAATCCTTTACCCGCAATGATGAAACCACATTCCGTATTGCAGCAGCGTAAGAAAGCCAGCCGGCAGCAAGTCAAGTTGAGTGATCTGTCGCCGAACGGGGACCAAAGAGGCGGAAGCTCCGGGAAAATTGTGAGCTCCCAGAACGGAAACTCTGCAATCCCAACCTCGCTTCAGGAATTTCTCCAGCGCGATTCATTACCGATAAGTTCACACTGATTTTTCTAAATAATTTGTAGCCGCGATCGTCGGTCGCGACTGCGCTGCTTTCAGCAGGCGTCAATTGTAAGGATGACGGCCTGCCGAAGAATTTGGAGCGACAGGCGCTGCTGTGTCCCAAAATTTATCTGAAGAGCACGACAATGTCGGTGGCGCGAAGGACGCTCGCATAGTTTGGGACAGACAGCGCGTGTCCCTCGAGAAAAATGGAATGCGAACATTGGATCGCCGCCTTGACACGTCAAAAACCCAGTTGCGCGAGACTGCGGGCAACGCAGCTTGTTCGTTCTTATGCGCATCTTCTCATCTCGCGTTCTCTTCCGATATCTTCTCGGCTTTGCCCTCGTTCCAATCGCATCTGGCCAAAATCTGCCGAACACAACCCGGCTGCTGCGTTTTCCGACCAGCAATGGTCAGCAAATCGTTTTCTGTTACGCAGGCGAACTGTACACTGTTGGCAAAGATGGTGGCGTCGCTCGCCGTCTGACCACTGGTCCAGGCTACACTTCGTTTCCGCGCTTCTCGGCCGACGGAACGCAACTCGCATTCACTTCGGAATATGACGGCAACCGCGAAGTTTATGTCATGCCGGCCGAAGGCGGCGCACCTAAACGGCTGACCACCTCACCTACTCTCGGACGAGATGATGTCTCCGATCGGATGGGACCGAATAATCTCGTCATGACCTGGGAGAACACCAAGCCGCTGATCGTATTTCGCTCGCGCGCAAAATCGTTCGACGATTTCGTCGGCCAGCTTTTCACGGTCGGAATGGACGCGGAGTTGCCGCAGCAGCTTCCGGTGCCGCGCGGAGGGTTCGTCTCGTTTTCACCGGATGATTCGAAGATGGCGTTTAACCGGATCTTCCGCGAGTTCCGTACTTGGAAGCATTACCGCGGCGGAATGGCCGATGACATCTGGATCTACGATTTCAAGAACGGCACAACCGAAAATCTCACAAACAATCCCGCACAGGACATTTGTCCAATGTGGGGACCCGACAATCACATCTACTTCGTTTCCGATCGCGATGGCCGAATGAATCTTTTCTCGATTGATCTGGCGAACAAAGAACTGAAACAGCTCACCAACTTCACGGATTTCGATATTAAGTTCCCGTCGATTGCGAAGGACGCGATCGTCTTCGAACAAGCTGGTTACATCTGGCGTTATGACCTCGGTAGTGCCAAAGCCGTGCCGGTGCCAATCCACATTGAGGAAGATTTCGCTTCCGGTCGTCAAACATTTGTCGATGCCTCCAAGCACGTCCAATCAGTCAGGCTCGCACCTGATGCTGAGCGCGCGATCGTGGTTGCACGCGGCGACCTTTTCTCGGTCCCGAGGAAAGAGGGGACCGCTCGCAATCTCAGTAAAACGTCAAACGCACACGAGCGCGACGCCGTCTGGTCGCCTGACGGCAAGTGGATTGCCTACAACTCCGATGCGACCGGTGAGAACGAATTGTATATTCGTTCGCAGGATGGCAAGGGACAGCCTACCCAGGTAACAAACGGGGCGGATACCTACTATTATCAATTGGTCTGGTCGCCGGACAGCAAGAAACTACTCTGGTCCGACCGCCTCCAGCGTCTGCGTTATGTGGACGTAACAACAAAAGCAGTCACCGAAGTAGATCGGGATAAATGGGGCGAGATTCAGTCTTACAACTGGTCGCCCGACAGCCAATGGATTGCGTGGGCGCGCCCGGAGGAGAACGATCTTCCGAGAGTTTATCTTTACTCCGTCGCCAGCAAGAAGCAGACGGCTGTTACTGATGAATGGTATGGATCGACCAACGTCAATTTTAGTGACGACGGGAAATACCTTTTGCTTGCGTCAGCTCGCGACTTCAAACCTACCTTCGGGGCAGAAGAATTCGAGAATGTCTATCTCGACATGGAGCGAATCTACCTCATCACCCTGGCCAAAGATACCGAACCACCATTGGGACCCCGCAGCGATGAGGTAGGCAAGGCGGAGGAAAAGCGCGCCAAAGAGAAAGAAAAGGAAGGCGAAGAGAAAAAGACTGACGAAAAGAAATCACCTTCGCCCTCGCCTTCAGCTTCAACTAAGGCCACTGAAATAAGGAAGAAGCCGGTCACGGTTAAGGTCGATCTTGATGGTATTCACGATCGCATCTCTGGCGTTGAAATTGTTCCGGGCAACTACAGCGACATTCGAATGGTCGATGACCGCATTTTTTATCTTCGCCGCACCATTGCTGATGATGCGACGGAGGACGAAGGAGACCAGGATGGACGCGATCGGAAGGCGCATCTTTGCGCCTACAGCATGGAGGATCGCAAGGAAACAGTCCTTGGCGACGTAAATAGCTATCAGATTTCCGACGATGGCAAACGGATGCTCGTTAAAATCAAGAAAGATTACGCGATCATCGATCTACCAAAGGACAAGCTGGAGACGAAAGATCACGAACTGAAGCTGACCGGCTTGGATATGCAGCTCGATAAGCACGCCGAGTGGAACCAGATCTACTTCGAGTGCTGGCGACAGATGCGCGACTTCTTTTACGCGCCGAACATGAACGGGGTCGATTGGAAGGCCGTGCGCGACAAGTACGCCGCCTTGCTTCCATTTGTGAATCATCGCAACGATCTGACTTACCTCCTTGGCGAGCTAATCGGCGAGCTAAATAGCGGTCATACCTACGTTGGTGGTGGAGAGCGGCCTGAAACTCCGCGAATCAAGCTTGGGTTGCTGGGCGCCGAATTGTCACGCGATCCGGCAACTAAAGCATATCGAATCGATCGCATTCTGCCGGGAGAAAACTGGGATAAACATACGCGGTCGCCGCTCACCGCCCAGGGCGTAAACGTTAAAGTCGGCGATTACATTGTCGCAGTTAACGGCACACCGGTCTCAGGACTGGCGAATTTGTACGACGCGTTGATTGGGACCGCCGATAAACAGGTAATCTTACGAGTTAACTCGAAACCAAGTGACGACGGAGCGCGCGACGTCACGGTGGTGCCGACTGCAGACGAATCGCCGCTCTACTATCTGGCATGGGTGCAGAAGAATATTGATTACGTTACCAAGAAGACCAATGGCGAAGTCGGCTACCTTCATATTCCGGACATGGGCCGGCCTGGCTTGAATGAGTTTACCAAACTCTACTTCCCGCAAATTCGAAAGAAGGCTTTGATCGTCGATGTGCGTGGAAACGGCGGCGGATTCGTCTCACCTCTCGTCATAGAACGATTGCGTCGCGCATTAGTGATGGTGGGCGTCGCTCGCAACGGTATGCCGCAGACTGATCCCACTAACACTTTCGTGGGACCCATGGTCACGCTGATCAATGAGTTCTCCGCTTCGGATGGCGACATTTTCCCTTACCGGTTCAGGGCACTTGGGCTTGGTAAATTGATCGGCAAACGGACCTGGGGCGGCGTAGTTGGGATTCGTGAGTCGCTTCCGCTGGCAGACGATGGACAATTCTTTAAGCCGGAATTCGCGATTTATTCCAAGGAAGGTAAAGATTGGGTCGTCGAAGGTCACGGCGTTGACCCTGATATCGTGGTCGACAACGACCCCGCCAAAGAATTCAAGGGCGAAGACCAGCAACTGGATCGCGCAATCCAGGAGATTCAAGAAGAGCTGAAGTCCAAGCGCTACGATCTTCCGTCGCCGCCGCCGTATCCGAACAGAAATCCGGCAACAAGCAGCTAGACGCCGCCGCAGGTAAAGGTGGATCGGCCGCTCCCTCGGGCGATGCGAAATTCCGGGCGGCGTTCGCCGCCTATATTTCCAACATCGAGCAAGGGACTGCTCGATCCACCAGGATCCCAGCTCACGCTTGCTCAGATGAACCGAGGGCGAGCGATGGACCTCGCCCAAGCGGATGGATCACACAAGCTACATCCACATCCGTCGTCCTCTCGGCAGATCCGTCAATCGTCTGCGCGGTTCGGGATGACACGCAGTGTGCTTGGCGAAAGTGACCGGATGCAACCGGTTCTCTGCGGACTACACTGCACTCCGTGAAAGACGCGAAATCTTCATTGTTTACTTTGCTGGATCCATCACCCGGCCAGATCCATCGCATGGCAGATGCCGCTGCTGAATTGATGGAAGAATACTTGGGCGGCATTCGGGATCGGCGGCTTTACCCCCGTACCACTTCGCGGGAAATACGCGAACAGCTCGACCGCTCGTTACCCGAGAAACCGACCGACTTCGAGAAACTGCTCGACACGATCCGCAAACCTTTGCTCGAACTCAGCCGCCACAACGGGCATCCGCGGATGTTCGGTTATGTGCAAGCGCCCGGCACTGCCATTGCCGCGATCGCCGATCTCCTCGCTTCGACCTTGAATGCAAATCTCACCGCATGGCGTTCCGCTCCAGCAGCAGTGGAAATGGAACGACTCACCGTCGATTGGATCAAACAAATCCTGGGTTTGCCTGAAAGTGCAGCCGGGCTCTTTGTCAGCGGCGGATCGATGGCGAACATGGCCGGACTGGCCGCCGCGCGGCGCGCCAAAGCGCGACCCGAAATTTCCAACCAAGGTGCGCAATCGTGTCCGAGCGCATTGCGTGTCTATGCTTCTGAAGAAGTTCATCATTCCGTCGCCAAAGCCGCAGCATTACTCGGGATCGGTCGCGACAACGTTCGAATGATCGGCGTCGATGAACATTACAAAATCAATCTCAATGCGCTTGTCGACGCAATTGAAGAAGATCGCGCCACCGGGCATCTACCGATCTGCATTGTTGCTAACGCCGGAACAGTCGCTACCGGGGCGTTTGATCCGATCGGACCAATGAGCGAAATCGCGCGCCAGCATAATCTTTGGTTACACGTGGACGGCGCTTACGGTGGATTTGCCGCACTCGCGCCATCGGTCCGTGATCTGTTCAGCTCGATTGCTCAGGCGGATTCCGTCGCGCTCGATCCGCACAAATGGCTTTATCTTCCGGTCGATTGCGGCTGCATCTTGTATAAAGATCCGGAAGCTGCTCGCGCCACCTTCGCGCATGACGCCGAATACACGCGTGTGATTGGTCAGGGCGCGGAAGAAGCTTTTGCGTTTTGGGATTACGGACCGGAATTGTCCCGCCGTTTTCGCGCGCTCAAAGTTTGGATGTTGTTGAAAGGCGTCGGCGTGCGCGCATTAGGCGAAGCAATCGAGAAAGATTTGCAATGCGCGCGCCACTTCGAAAGTCTGGTGCAGAGCAGCGAGGACTTTGAGATGGTCGCACCGGTGGAGCTATCCATCTTTTGCTTTCGCCACCTGCCGGCGCAGCTGAAGAACATTTCGTCCAATGAGAATGAGCGGCGGTTGCGCGAAGAAAAACTCGATTTGCACAATGAGCATTTGCTTCTCGCGCTGCAGAATGACGGTAGTTCCTATCTTTCCAATGCGAGGCTTCGCGGCCGCTTTGCGCTCCGCGGCTGCGTTATAAATTATCGAACGACATTACGCGATATGGAAATCCTCCTCGACGATCTGCGCCGCGTGGCAGCGGAATTCAAAATTCCGAGCCAGGTCAAACTTGAACGGCTTTAGGCCGTCAAGTTTCCAAACGGAATTTCCTTCCATTGGCGCGACATACTGGGCAAAGCTGGAGAGACACGCGTTGTCACGTCCCTAAAATTTGGGGCTACGACGCGGCGCCCTCCAAACGGGCACCGCGCATTCAGCCTTGTCGCAGGGAATTACAGGCGACGTGCTGCCCGCCTCCTCGCGACGTGCTAGATTATTGCATGGCGTTTCAGCTCGAGTCCAATTACAAGCCACGTGGCGATCAGGGCCAGGCTATTGCGAAGCTGACAAAATCACTCGCGGCGGGAAATCGGCACCAAACGTTGCTCGGTGTAACGGGCTCCGGAAAAACATTTACCATGGCGAACGTGATTCGCGAGCTCGAACGGCCGACGCT
>JBKPQI010000201.1:0-6014 GCA_046733975.1 Verrucomicrobiota bacterium | reverse complement strand
ATCTACTCCTGTCCCAGTCGAACCGAAGAGAAAATGTGTATCGCCAAAGGAGCCAATCAGAAGAGCAAGGCAGATGGACAGCTTGTGGTTGTGCTCAACGTCCCCGTCATGTCATCCTGAGCCGCCTCTAGACGCCGAAGGATCTCTCATCCGCTCTCACGTTTTCTTCTTCAGTGATAATCTAACCGACTGAGAGATCCCTCGCGTCTGCTCGGGATGACACGCGCGAGGCAAAGGCGAATTTTGTGCGCTCAGCCTCGGTCCCGTACGGGGTGAGACCAAAAGACTTGTTAAGGAGATACCGAAACGCTCTTGCGCCCGGCTGGATACCGCAGCGCCAGCTCGCGTCGGCTCGTTTTGCCGCGTTCATTGACAGGAATGGCCTGCACGAGGTAAATGCGACGCGGTACCTGCCAACTGCTAAGCCTTGATCGGCAATGGGCCAGCAGGTCTGCTTCCGTCACACCGGTTGCAACGACGCAGGCGGCGACTTCCTCGTTTCGCCGCTCTGATTCACGGCCGAATACGATGGCTTCTCGCACTCCCCGGCAGCGCAAAATTTCCGCTTCGACTTCCGCGGGATGCAATTTTTTGCCGGCGACATTAATCAAATCGGAAGTGCGTCCGACAATCCGATAACCATTCGTTGTTTTCTCCAGCAAATCGTCGGGAACAAAGATGCCGTGCCCGAGCTTGCCTTCATCTGGGATCGGGAAATACCCTTCGGCAACAGCCCGGCTTCGCACCCGGATCAGCGAACTGGAGACCTCAGCATCGAGCACTTCGAGCGCAACGCCGCGCATTGGTTCACCCACAAATCCGGGGATCGGCTGCGCTTCACGGACGTAACAGATCCCTCCGCATTCCGAAGCTCCGTAAAAAGAATGAATTCGGAGTCCGAATTTTTCAGCAAACGCTTCTGCAGTTTCCATCGGCAATGGCGCGCCGGCGGAAATGCAAAGCCGCAACTCCGGTAATGGCCGTGGCTCATTCATCTCGCAAAAGGATTTATAGAACACTGGCATTCCCGGAAAAACGGTCGCGCGAGTGGTGGCCAGCCCATCGAGGATGGCACGCGGAATTCGGTCGTCGCCAAGCGCCAGGGAAACGCCGCGGACAATCAATGGCGTCAGTAAATTGCTGAAGCCGTAGGAATGGGAAATCGGAATCACCCCGAAATTGATGTCCCTTTCGGTAATGCCCATTGTCTCACAAATGTTCTCGCAATCGGCCAGGAGCTGTTCGCTACGAAAACGCACCGCCCGCGGCGCAGCCGTTGTGCCGGAGGTGAGTTTTAATAGCGACGGCTGGTTCCCTTGCCAGGCGATGGGCTCACTTCCACCGTCATCCCGAGCGAAAGCCGAGGGATCCCGTTGCGCAATTTTTAAGGTAACGCCCACGGGCTCCCTCGACTTCGCTCGGGATGACCCCGTTGTAGCTGCCGCCGTCACCGGCGGCAGAATTTCCACGCTTCTGCCGCCGATGACAGCTGCAGCTGCAACGCGGCAGATCTGAAACACACTCTGTCGTTGCTCGTCGCTGATTGTTTGTTCCAGCGGCAGAACGACGATCTTCTTTCGCAAGCAAGCCAGAAACAATGATGGCCAGTCCGGATGATTGCCGATTTGAACGACAAGAACCTCGCCGACACGGATCGGCTTCAGCTCGTTCACTAATTCATCGGCGCGCTCTTCAATCTCGAGAAATGTGCGCGTCACATTACCCTGCGAATCAAAGATGGCGGCGCGTTCCGAGTGGTCGGCGCGGGTTTTTTCCCATGCCTCAAGGATCGGATCATCTGCCTTCATCATCACTTGCGAATTTCCGGGTTTGCGGCTATGCTTTTTGCTCGTTTTTTAACATGAAGGCGGACATTCATCCCAATTACCAGGAGACCGATATCGTTTGCGCGTGCGGCGCGGTTTATCATACTCGCTCGACCAAACGAGACATTAAAATCGGCATCTGCGCCGCCTGCCATCCGTTTTTCACGGGCGAGCAAAAATTCGTCGATACCGCCGGCCGGGTGGAAAAATTCGCTCGCCGTTACGGCAGCACCAAGGCCGCTCGCGCGGGTAAGGCTTAGCTGGCTGTAGCCGCCCCGCTCTGTCGGGGCGCGTTGTCCACGGTGACCGAGCGCCGTGGCTACAGAAAAACGCATGGACTTTAACCTCCTCATTCAACGCAAACGCGAACGCCTCGTGCAACTCGAGCGCGATATCGCCGATCCGACGCTTTTCGAAAATCGAAATCGCGCGGGCGAAATCATGCGTGAACACGCCAACCTCAAAGCGGTGCTGGCGAAATGGACCGAATTGTCGAATGCGCGAGTGCAGCTTTCCGATAATCGGGAGCTCGCCAGTTGCAGCGACGCCGAGCTTGCCCAGATGGCGCAGGAAGAAATTCCCGCACTCGAGCGACGCGTGGCCGATCTCGAACGTGACATGCAGGTGGCCTTACTTCCGCCCGATGAAAATGAAAACCGCGATGCCATTATCGAAATCCGGGCAGGCACCGGCGGAAGTGAGGCGGCAATTTTCGCGGCTGATTTGTACCGGATGTACAACCGCTACGCAGAATCGGACGGTTTGAAAATCGAGAGCATGGATTCGAGCCCGTCCGAGCTCGGCGGATTAAAGGAAGTCATTTTCAAGGTCAGTGGCGAATCAGTTTTTCGAAAACTGCGTTACGAAAGCGGGGTGCATCGGGTGCAACGGGTGCCGGCAACGGAAGCGCAGGGACGAATTCATACCAGCACGGCGACGGTTGCGGTTTTACCCGAGGCAGAGGAAGTCGATCTCGAACTGAAACCAGAGGATCTGAGGATCGAGGTCTGCCGTTCCGGTGGACCGGGCGGAC
This sequence comes from Verrucomicrobiota bacterium, assembly GCA_046733975.1. Classification (GTDB taxonomy): domain Bacteria; phylum Verrucomicrobiota; class Verrucomicrobiia; order Chthoniobacterales; family UBA10450; genus AV69. The sequence goes on along the minus strand of JBKPQI010000201.1, from coordinate 3,155 downwards.
AGGGAGTGAACACGACTGATTCGGCGGTGCAGGTGCTGCACATTCCGACCGGCACGATCGTTCGCTGCCAGGACGGACGCAGCCAGCAAAAGAACAAGGAAAAAGCGCTCAACGTTTTGCGGTCGCGCCTCCTTGAAACCAAACAACGCGAAGAGGCGGAGAAATACGCCGCGAATCGTCGCAGCCAGATCGGCTCCGGCGGGCGCGAGGAAAAAATTCGTACTTACAATTTTCCGCAGAATCGCGTGACCGACCATCGGATTGCACTGACGCTCTACAATCTGGATCGATTTATCGAAGGCGACCTTGAGGAAATGATTTCTGCGCTGCAGGCGGCCGATCTGGCGGAACGATTAAAAGACAGCGCGCTCACGAATTAATGTCATCCCAAGGGAAGCGCAGCGCAGTCGAGGAATCCCGTTATGGAAGGTTAAAGGCACTGTCGCGAGATCCCTCGACTTCGCTCGGGATGACGCGCTCTGGAATGCGCCAGCCATGACCGTCCTGGAGGTCCTGCAATCGACCACCGCGTATTTCCAGAAGCGCGGGATCGAAAATCCGCGTTTGAACGCGGAGCATTTGCTGGCTCATTCTCTCGGACGAAAACGGCTCGATGTATACCTGGAATTCGAGCGTGATCTCGCCGAACCTGAATTGGCGCCCATCCGCGAGCTGGTGCGCCGTCGGGCCCAAAACGAGCCGCTCCAGCATTTGCTCGGCACGGTCGAGTTTTGCGGCAACGTTTTTCTCTGTGATAAACGCGCGCTCGTTCCGCGGCCAGAGACGGAAGAATTGGTTGAACTCCTCCAATCCGCAATCAACGCCAGTCCGGCTCGAACAAACCCGCAATCCGCAATTCTCGATATTGGAACTGGAAGCGGTGTCATTGCGCTCTCGCTGGCCCTGAAATTTCCAGAAGCGAAGATTCTTGCCACCGATGTTTCGGAAGACGCGCTCTTGCTGGCGCGCGAAAATGCGGCGCGACTCCAAATCGAGCAGGTGGAATTTCGTAATGCGGATTTGCTCGAGAACATCGATGGGAAATTCGATCTGATTGTCGCGAACCTGCCTTATGTTTCACGGCGCGATCGCGACCAGCTCGCAGCCGAAGTCTTGCGCGATCCGGAAGTTGCGCTTTTCGCCGGAGAAAAGGGCGACGAAATCATTCGCCGATTAATTGAAACAGCGCCGGCACACCTCAATCCCGGCAGTCTCCTCGCACTAGAGATTGGGCTTGGCCAGGAAACCGCCCTGATCGAACTTTTGCGCGAGAAAAATTACGGCGACATCGAGGCAAAAAACGATTATTCAGGTAGAACGCGTTTTCTCTTTGCCCGGTATGGATAAGATTCTTGTGCATGGCGGGAATTCTCTCGTCGGTTCCATCAAGATCAGCGGCTCGAAAAATTCCGCTCTGCCCATTCTGGCCGCAACGCTCCTCACGCGGGAGCCGTGCACCATCCATCGCGTTCCGGACCTGAGCGACACGAACTATATGCTGCAAATTCTCAACCACCTCGGCGCACAGGTGGAACGGGCCAGCGGCACTGTCATTGTCGCCGCCGACAAAATTCAATCCGTCGCACCCTATGAGGTCGTTCGAAAAATGCGTGCGTCGGTCTGTGTGCTCGGTCCGACGCTTGGGCGTTGCAAGGAGGCCACTGTTTCCCTGCCCGGTGGCTGCGTCATCGGCGATCGTCCGATCGATTTACATCTGAAGGGTTTTGAAGCACTCGGCGCTGCCGTGCGAGTGGAAGGCGGCGACGTCAAAGTTTTCGCTCCGAAATTGACAGGCGCGGTCATTAACCTGCGTGGCAAATTCGGACCGACCGTTCTTGGCACTGATAACATCATGATGGCGGCGGTGCTGGCCGAAGGCACTACTGTGATCGAGGGTGCAGCGCAGGAACCGGAGGTCTGCGATCTCGCTGACTTTCTCAACAAGATGGGCGCGAAGATCGAAGGCGCGGGGACGCGGCGCATCATCATCGAAGGAGTGAAGGAATTGCACGGCGCCGAGCACGACATCATTCCAGACCGCATCGAAGCTGGGACCTTTTTAGTAGCGGGAGCGATTGCCGGCAAAGGAGTCACGGTTAATCGGGTTCAACCCGAGCATCTCAGTTCGATCACAACCGCGCTGAGCAGTTGCGGCTTCCAGATCGAAGCAAAAAAACAATCGGTAACGGTTTCGCCGAATGGTGCGCCCAAGCCGCTTGAATTAACAACCGAGCCGTATCCCGGGTTTCCAACGGATATGCAGGCGCAAATGTGCGCGCTGCTTTCCACGACTGAGGGCATCAGCGTGATTACCGAGAATATTTTCCCGCAGCGTTACATGCACGTGGCCGAGCTGAAACGGATGGGGGCGCAGGTGCAAATGGAAGGAGCGACCGCGGTGATCCAGGGAGTGGAACGATTAACTGGCGCTCCGGTGATGGCGAGTGATCTGCGCGCATCGGCTGCGCTGGTTCTGGCAGGATTAAAGGCGGAGGGAACGACGGAAGTGAGCCGCGTCTATCACATCGATCGTGGGTACGAACATCTCGACGAGAAGTTGAGCGAGCTCGGAGCGAACATCGAGCGGGTGAAAGGCTGATAGCCGTCATCCCGAGCGAAGTCGAGAAACGCCAGTCCGGCTCGGGACTCCCGAAGCGAAACCTTACAGGACAATTCCACGGGATCCCTCCGGTTGCGCTCGGGATGACCGTTGACGTTCGCCCCACTTGCGTTCCCCAAAAACGGGCAGACGCTTCTTTTACTATGGAAAGCACTCAACCGCCTCCCGCTCCCATCACTTCCACTGACGTCCGGACATGGAACATCCTTTGTCACGCCAGCGCGCTGCTCGGATTCTTCCTTCCCTGGGCCGGGCATGTCATTGCACCTTTGGTCGTTTGGTTGATAAAACGCGGCGACTCACCCGAGATCGACGCCCACGGCAAGGAATCGATTAATTTCCAGCTTTCGATGCTGGTCTATGCAGTCATTTCAGGAATTCTTTGCCTCGTTCTGATCGGATTCGTTTTGCTCGCGATTCTTCATATCGTGAACGTCGTTTTCGTCATCATCGGTTCCATCCGCGCGAGCGAAGGAAAATTTTATCGCTATCCGATCACGATTCGGTTTCTGAGTTGAGACAGGCTCTCATGCCA
>JBKPQI010000200.1:0-7483 GCA_046733975.1 Verrucomicrobiota bacterium | reverse complement strand
GCGCTGACCAGCCTGTTTTCGTTAGGTGTAAATGGCGTCGCCGCCATCTTATTCATCTCGTTAGGAATGGTGGACTGGCACTACGTCCTCCCTATGGCAATTGCGGCAATCGTCGGCGGTTACGGTGCGGCTGGCCTCGCGCGGAGGGTCGGACGCGTGGTCGTCCGCCGCTTCGTGATCGTCATCGGGCTCGCAGTGTCGTTAATTCTGTTCGTGCGGCTGTTTTGAAACCGGATTTCGCATTTAACTTTTACGGGAGCGCTGCTATCGGCGTCGACATTGGTTGTCACACTGCAGGTACAGAAGCGAACAATTCACGGTCGACGATTACGTGATTTTAATTGTTCGGGTGTAATCAACCTCGCTTGCGTTCAGTCATTTAGCTGAACTTACCTGCTGCAGGCCCGCGATCAGAAATGCTCCTTTGATTACTTGCGCCAACGCCTTTGACTCGCCGCGACCCCAATAATGGAAAAACATCATCCGAGGCTGTTCGTGCGTCATATGTTGGTGGATCGCGACAATGTTAAGCTTTTGTGTGACCAATGTTTTCAACACCGGCTGCAACTCGTCTTCGGTAACGACGAAATCACCATCCACGATCGCATTATCATCGGTGCCGCCGAATGCAGCCCAGGTGTTGACACCCATGGTGTTGTTGATTTGGACCCCGTGCATCGTCGCAGGACGACCGAACGTAAATTTCACCATTCCGTCTTTGGCTTCACCTTGCACGCCAAAGATTTCATTCAACGGGCCTGCCGAAACTGAATTCTTGTCCGGCAGGGGATCGGCACCATTAGCCGTTGGGAACGATTCGGCAGGGCTTGCGCTTCGACGACGAACGTCCTCGATGCTGTCGTAGATTTTTCTGACGGCGGTTGCGAGTTGTTCAACGCTACCATCGCCTTCGATGTGCATAAAGAAGACCTTGGGTTTGTCATAAAAGAAATGGTTGTGCAGCGCTGTTACATGTAAGCCGTTATCGATAGCAGTAGTCATGGCCGGGGCTACTTCGTCTTCAAAGACAACAGTGTCGCCCATGACCATCGCCTCGGTGTGAATTCCTTTGATGAACGACGCCCATGTCCCTAAACCCATGAACGGCGGGATCGGCCAGCCACCAACCGTGACCTTCACATCGGTTCGGGGAAATGTGACTTTGTAGGCCCCTTCCTTATCGTTGAGTTTACCCTTGAGACCTGTCAGTTGATCAATTTTCCCGATGTTGAGCTGGGACGCGTTTGCCCTGGAAAATGCGAGGCCGAAAAGCGCAACAAGGAAAATCTCTTTAGCATTCATTGCCAGGGTGAACCTGGGGCTAGTCGCGCGAAAAGGCGCGACCGGCCCCGCAACTCGCGGCGATCAATGTTCGTCTTTCTCGCCTTTTTCCGTGCTCTCGTCGTGCTTGCCCTTCATGTTGCCGTTCGCATCAAAGCGATAGCCCCATTGCTTGCCATCTTTTTCGATGACCGCTTCGTAAGCCTTCCCTTCTTTCTCCCAGCGAACGATTTTACCGCCGCCAGCTTCTTTCTCAGCCGCTTGCTGAACGGCGGCCGGCACCTTGGAGCTGTCGATGTTTTCTTCCTCGTGCTCCTTGGCCTGCGCGGCAGCGCCGAAGCTGAGGGCGGCACCGACGATTGCTATCATCATTAATTTATTCATAAAACAGAGATAGAGAGGGGCAATGTAAAATCAAATGCGATTTGAAATAGGTATTTCACCAAGCTAACTAATCCGGTGCAATCGACTTGCTGGCTGCTCCTGCTCTTTACCTTGCCAACAAAACGCAACACGGAGCGCGTGGCCGTTTGGCGCCGGCTCAAAAAGATGGGAGCGGTCCAAATCAAAACGTCGACCTATCTGCTACCGGATGAGCCCGCCCAGTACGAGCAATTCCAATGGCTCGCACAACAGATCCAGGATTATGGCGGTGCGTCGACGTTGGTACGGGCGCACCACATTGAGGGACTCAGCCGCGAAAAGTTGATCGCGAAGTTCAATGACGCGCGGTCCAAAGATTATGCCGAACTGCGTCGATCGCTGCAAAAGTTCATCACGGGCCGCAGGAAAATCGCCGCCGAAGAAGCTGTCTCAGAACTGGAGCGACTGACGAAACAGTTTCGCGAAATCCGCGCCGTAGATTTCTTTGACAACCCTCGTGGTCACGAAGTTGCGATGCTACTTCGCCGTGCTGAAGGACCGAAACGAAGACAGCCATTTCGCGTCTTAAGTACCAAGGATTATCAGGGAAAGATCTGGTTAACGCGTCCGCGACCGGAGATTGATCGCGTTGGATCAGCGTGGCTGATCTCGAAATTCATCGATCAAACACCCAAGTTTGTCTTTGCGCCGAGTGCCGAAGCTGTGCCGAACACCATCCCTTTCGACATGCTTGATGCTGAATTCTCGCACCACGGCAACTGGTGCACCTTTGAAACTTTGACAAGGCGATTCGCGATTCTCGACAAACGAGTCCTTAAAATCGGGGAGATGATCCACGACGCGGACCTTGACGACGCAAAATTTCAACGCATTGAAGCCGTTGGCATTGATCGCGTCCTCAAGGGTTTCGCCGAGGAGGGCTTGTCTGACGAAGAGATTTTGCGGCGCGGGTTCGAGTGTTTCGACGCGCTTTATACGTATTTGCAAAAACGATGACGCTTTATCTCCTGAAGGTTGTCATTTCGGCTTTGGTGATTGTCGCAGTGACTGAACTGGCAAAACGCGGCGGCACATTCTGGGGTGGAGTAATTGCGGCATTGCCGCTCACCTCGGTGATCGCGTTTGTGTGGCTTTACGGTGAAACGCACGATGCGACGCGAGTCGCTTCCCTTTCATTGAACATTTTCTGGCTCGTTATTCCTTCACTCACGCTTTTCGTTGTGCTGCCATTGCTGTTGAAACGAGGAGTTAATTTCATCGCCGCGCTGCCAATTTCCGTCTTTGTCATGGCGGCAGCGTATGCAGTAGTCGCGGCAATTTTGAAGGCATTTGGGACGAGGATTTGAAAAACGAATTCTCCACCAACGATGCCGGCGACAAAATGCCGTCCTGGCGCGAGGTGTTTCTATATTTCCTGTTCCTCGGCTTCGTGAATATTGGCGGCCCCGTCGCGCAGATCACGATGATGTTTAATCACATGGTAGAGAAACGCCGGTGGCTAACGAAAGATCGCTTCGTCAAGATCATGGCTTTCTGTCACATGTTGCCCGGCCCGGAGGCGCTGCAACTCGCCATCTACGTTGGCTATCTTAAACGCAAGGTTTGGGGCGGAGTTCTCGCTGGACTCACCTTCATTGTGCCGGGCGCAATCGTGATGATCATTTTGAGCTGGCTTTATGTGAAATATGGCCAGCTTCCGCAGGTCACGAACACCCTCTACGTGCTTAAACCCGCTGTCCTGGGCATCATCGCTGCCGGCATTATCAAACTCGGACGCGCCGCGATTCGGAATGTGTTTCTCGCAGTCCTGCTGGTCGGCGCATTCGTCGCGATGCGATTTGCCGGCATTAATTTCCTGCTGATTCTTCTAATCGCAGGCGTGTTGAACCTGCTTTTCGATCAAGGATTGCCCCGGCTTCGAAAAACGACATCGACCTTCTCGTTGACGATCGGCAGCATTGGTTTCGCGCTTCCAGTTCTCGACTCGCGATTATTCGAGGTGGCGTGGCTCTTCCTTAAGACTGGTCTGCTCAGTTTTGGCGGCGCATATGCTTCACTCGTGTTCGTCCAGCGTGGCGCGGTTGCGCAATATCATTGGCTCTCCGACGGACAATTACTCGATGGAGTGGCCTTGAGTGTCGCAACGCCGGGCCCATTTATGTTGTTCACCACCTTTGCCGGCTATTTGGCGGGCGGAATCGCTGGTGCAATTCTCGCCACATTTTTTGTTTTTCTACCGTCGTTCGTGTTTGTGATCGGCGGTGTGCATTACATTGAAAAAGTTCGGGACAACAAGTCAATCCAGGCCTTTCTCGCCGGCGTCAGCGCGGCTGTCGTGGGCGTGATTGCCGTTGTGTCTCTCGATTTAGTCCGCCCCGCACTTGTGGACGTGCCGACGGTCATCATTGCAGTCGCCGCTTTCGCTGCGATCGCCTTCTTCAAGCGCGATGTCGCCTTGGTGGCGATCAGCGCGATGGTCGGCGGAATAGTTTACTCGGTTTCTCGTTCGCTCCGCTAAGCGATCTCTGCGACCGAAGCGAGATCAGCGCGGCTGCGGCACGATGCGAAGATAAGGCTTGGGCGCTTTCCAACCTTGTGGATAACGCTTCTTCGCTTCCTCGTCCGAAACCGAACCGGCGATGATGACGTCCTCGCCTCGCTTCCAGTTGACTGGCGTAGCGACCTGGTGCTTCGCCGTCAGTTGCAATGAGTCGATCACCCGCAGCACCTCATCGAAGTTCCGGCCCGTGGTCATCGGATAGATCAGAATGAGTTTGATCTTTTTGTCCGGGCCGATGACATAAACGTTGCGCACGGTTGCGTTATCGGCCGCTTTGCGCTGCTTAGCGTCACCAGCGACGTCAGCCGGAAGCATGTTGTACATCTTTGACACCTTGAAGTCAGCGTCGCCGATAATTGGGTAATTCGGCGCGTGCCCCTGTGTCTCCTTGATGTCTTTCGCCCATCCCTCATGATCGCCGGTCGAATCGACTGACAATCCGATAATCTTCACGTTTCTGCGCTCAAACTCTGGATTTATCCTGGCCATATAACCGAGTTCGGTCGTACAGACCGGCGTAAAGTCTTTCGGGTGAGAGAACAGGATTGCCCAGGAATTGCCGATCCAATCGTGGAAGCGTATCCGACCCTGGGTTGTTTCCGCCTCGAAATCCGGTGCCGTCTCGCCAATTTTCATTAATGATTTTCCCTTTCCATGGTTGGATAAGATCAAAGTGAGGAGCAAACGTCAACCCGAGATAGTTTGGTTAGGCCGGCGATTCGGTTCATTCGCCAGCCAGGTAAGACTCGCGCGTTATGACGAACACGACATTCGAAACCATCGTGCCGTCACGAGCGGGAACACTCTTTCTCTTCAGAAATTTGGCTCCAATCTTCTGCAGCGCTTTTTGCGATCGCAGGTTATCTTCTCCAACGACGAAAACGACGCGATCGACCAACTGAAACGCGTGATCGAGCATTAGTTTCTTTAATTCGCCATTGTACCGCCCACCCCAGAATTCCCGCTCCAAAAATGTCCAGCCGATCTCTACTTCGCTGTCGCGTGGATCCAGATTGCAATATCTGGAGCTTCCGATGATCCGCCCTGATTTCCTATCGATAATGGCAAAAGCGCCTTTGGATTCGAGTGCGCCATTGAAATATGTTTGGAAAACGTCGCGTTGATAACGGTCGTTTTCCGGATGCTGTTCCCAAATGAGCGGATCGCTCGCCGCGCGAAACAGCGCGTCGAAGTCGTCCGACCGCAGCGGACGTAACTCGATTAAATTACCACTGAGCCTCGGTTGAAGATCAAACTCCACTCATCAGCCATCTCATAATTGATCTAATTGCGCTAGCGTTGGACAAATTTGACCGGCTAAAGCTGTCCAGTGCGCGTTCATACCAAATCCAGCCGCTCGGGAAAATGCTTCTAAGGCCGCGCGCGTTATGCCGAACCGCGGAGACGGTGAGGATCTCACGAATACTGACGGATTGTTCAAACCTGGTGCGACTCCGAACGTGTATTCGTGAGACTCTTCGCTTGCGCTCAGGATGATGCACGCGTTCACGCGACAGTTCTTATTTCTTTCGACTGTGCCCGTCCCACCGTGAAGACGAAGAACCGAGCGCCGATCGCGCGATGACCCTCTGCGCGCGTTATGTAGGATGTCTTCGCAATGCGAGCATCCAACATGTCTCGACAGCAGTCATCCTGAGCGCAGCCGACGGATCTTGCCAATAGTGTTGCCGATAACCCGCATTCGACATGGACGCGCCGCGCATTATGGAAGCGCGCTTGAACAGGCAGCCTCTCTGGCGCTAAACAGGTAATGGTCGGTAAACAGACACGCGGATTTGGGCACATACTACTCTGAAACAAGATCCTCTTTCCGAATTCACATCCGCCGAGCTGCGTCAATTTCGGGCGCTGAAAACGCCGGCTGGGGTGCAGCGTTTTCTCGACAGTCTTCCTTATCACCTCGCGAATACGGCGTGGTCGCCACGGAAAGTCCTGCGCGAACGCACTGCGCATTGCCTGGAAGGCGCAATCTTCGCCGCCGCTGCGCTCCGTGTCCTCGGCTTCCCCCCGTTGCTTTGGGATTTCGAAGCAGACAACGACACCGATCACGTGCTGGCGATTTTTAAAGTAGGCGGTTGCTGGGGCGCAGTAGCGAAGTCCAACTTTACCGGCTGCCGTTATCGCGAGCCGGTTTATCGCACTCTACGCGAACTGGCGATGAGCTACTTCAATATCTACTTCAATTTGCGAAACGAAAGAACGCTGCGGCGTTTTTCGCAGCCGGTAAACCTTGCGCGTTTCGACCAGCGGCACTGGATGACTTCGGAGCGAAGTATCTGGTTCATCGCGGAATTTCTCTGCGAAATTCCGCATGCCCCGTTGTTGACGCCAACCCAAGCACGCAACTTAACGAGAATTGATAAAAGAACACGTGCCGCTGAAATGCTGGGACATCGCAGGAAATAAACTCATCGGCCGTCATAGACCGCCGATTTCGATTCAATATGCAAGATTGAATCCTAAACATCGCGCATTGACCGACACGCTATCAGCCGGTTAGCGTATTCTGTGTTCCGCCTCTGCGTCGGCCTGGTTGGCTTGATCATCATCGCCTCAACGCGAGCGGACTGGCCGATCCCAAGCGGTGATGGCACAGTGTGGCAATACGTGCTGACCCGCGAAGGTGAGGATCGACCCGGGACACTGACGCGCCAGATTTACGGAGCGAAAGATCCAGCCGAGCAAAATGCCTTGCGGCTCGAAACTTTGGTGAACGGCGCGACCCACTCGACTGAGTTTCTGAAAAACCAGGGTAACACAATTTTGGTCAGGGCTTTTCGTAACGCCAATGGAGACACGCAGATTTTCGATCCGCCGCTGACCATTTTGCCCGGTGATTTGAACTTTGGTGCGGAATGGAGTTATCGCGGCCCAGTCGCCGGACTCGATCTCAACTTGCCGCTTAAAATTGTCAGCGAAGAAGAGATCGAAGTGCCAGCCGGGAAATTTCGTGCGCTCCATTTTCGCGGAGAAAAGAATGACAGCCTTTTAACGGTTGCCGATTTTTGGTTTGTGCGCGGCGTTGGCTCAGTCAAGGAGGTCGTGACTCAGCGCGGACCGGGCGGCGATCTTCTCGCCCGCAACAGTATCGAACTGGCCAACCCTCCAGCGCAATCACAGGTCACGCCGGAATTGAAAAGACTGGAGGCGTCGGTTTCCACCAGCAGTGACGGCGATGCGCTTACAACCATCTCGGCGGATGCCTTGCAAATTGTGGCGCGTTGGAAAGGCCACGGG
>JBKPQI010000199.1:0-4449 GCA_046733975.1 Verrucomicrobiota bacterium | reverse complement strand
AAATTCTCGACTGCTGCCACCCGTAGGTGTCTGGACCGTGTCTCAGTTCCAGTGTGACTGGTCGTCCTCTCAGACCAGCTACCCGTCAAAGCCTTGGTGAGCCATTACCTCACCAACTAGCTGATAGGCCGCGGGCTCCTCTAAAAGCGGTAGCTTGCGCCACCTTTGATTTCGGAAAGATGTCTTCCCTGATCACATGCGGTATTAATCCGGCTTTCGCCGAGCTATCCCCCACTTTAAGGCAGATTGCCCACGTGTTACGCACCCGTTCGCCACTAGAACTTCCACTGTATTGCTACAGCGAAAGTTCCCGTTCGACTTGCATGTCTTATCCACGCCGCCAGCGTTCGTTCTGAGCCAGAATCAAACTCTCCGTTAAAAACGTTACCCCGAATACTTTCGGGGAAAGTTTGTTGTGAGATTCTGCTACAAACCTCACTGATCTGACTTTTAAATGCCTGATCTGTAGCCATCGCCCTGTGGGCGACGTGAGCGCTTCGCACAGCGAAGCGGCTACAAAATCAGGGCAGTCTCGATCTAAAATTTCTTTTCAAAGATTTTAGACAAGTAACGCACAATTCAATGTTTGCTGACTGTGTCCGTTTTGAATTCGCTTCCTGTAGCGGCGGTTTGCGACCGCCGAACTCTCGACAAATTCAAAATCATCGTTGTCAAAGATCCTCCGCTCTCGCCCGAGTACAAGCAAAAACCCAGCTTTCCGTGCGCGGTTAACCCATAACCGTTAACAGATAACGGGGTCTCGAATGAAACCCTGAGAAGAACGCCCGGTCCACGGGACCAGACCGCTTATCGGCGGACCCCAACATATAACAGTTGTCGATTCCCGCAAGCGGAAATCTCGCGATTTTTGCAAAATTTTACCCCGGCTTCCGCGGACTGGGGAAGCGCAGGCTGCCAGCCGGTTACCGCCAGTCCGGCGTCGGACCTTTGGCTCCCCAGGCAAAAAGCAGAGCTCTAAAAACCTCGGCAACGCCCTAAGAGCGTCGCAACTCGCGATCGGTATTCACGCTTCTCGGCCATTGAACGTTGGATGTTGGATGTTGAGCGTTGACGGTTTAGCCTTTTCGCTGAGTTGGCCCAGGCACCCGATGAGACCGTTCGGATTTTTTTGTTATTTCGCGGCGTTTTGGGTCGCCGACGCCGTCGCGAAGGATATCTCCTTCACCGAGGTTCGTATACCCACGCGTCACCGTCAGGTGCGCCTCGACGTGTATGAGCCCAACAACTCCAGACCACATCCCACCATTTTGCTTCTCTACGGAGCGGGCGGCCTGGCGTTCGACGGATCCCGCATGCGAGTGACGGCGCAGCGATTCGTCGCAGCCGGCAATACCGTTGAGCTGCTTCATTATCTTGACGAAACCCGAGCCTTTGTCGCCGAGCCGTGGATCGTGCACAAAGATTTCAATGAATGGGTGGAAACGGTGCGCGACGCCATCGCATGGATTCATCAGCAACCATCCTCGCCGGCGCCAATCGGCATCTATGCCTATTCGTTAGGAGGGTTCATCGCGCTCGAAGCCGCATCGGACAACCCGCAGGTCGGGGCGGTGGTTGATTTCGCCGGAGGATGGCAAGGCGAAATGAAGCCGCTCGGTCGGATGCCACCGCTGTTACTGGTGAACGGCCAACGCGATCGTTGGGTCGGGTACAAAAAATATGTGCAACCGCTGTTCACCTATCTGGAACAAAACCACGTGGCTTACGAGTGCCGCGTTTATGCGAGAGATGGCCATAAATTTAAATCGGCTGACCTGGAAGATGTCCGCACCCACGCGCTCGAATTCTTTCGGCACCATTTGAATTCGCGGATTCCAAAGGGATCGGGAGCGCAGGCTGCCCGGTAGCGCACTCAACGCCAGCCCGGCCCGGACCCATTGCGTCTCGCAATGGCGGACTTTCATCAATTCGTTCCGCGATCATGGCGCCTTTCGTAATACGTCCGGCTCCGAGCGATGCCCCTCTTTGCGACCCGGAAATTCGCTCGACACAGCTAAGGATCGGCTCTCGAATGAACCGTGACGCGGCGGCATTTTCTCTGGACGACTGGCTCAGCCGCCACCGCCACGCTCATCCCTGCATCTGCTCGAAGTGACGATGCAATGACGTGGAGCGGTTATGACTCCGCCGTCGTGATCGATGCGCTCGGCGGCCCGGGAAACGCCAACGGCCCTCGCGAGCCGCGCATCAAATTGACAGCGGCGGATTTGGCCGACGTAAAAGCGTGCGGGTTGACAGCGGTAAATCTGACCGTCAGCTCCGTCGGAAGTTACGCGAAGGATTTCGAGGAAACGCTTGCCAATATCGCCTTCTATGACAGCGAAATCGCGCAGCATTCTGATGTGCTGCTGAAGATTAAAGGCAACGCCGATTTGGCGGAAGCCAAACGCAGCGGCCGGCTGGGAATTATTTACGGCTTCCAGGATGGAACGCCTTTCGGTGAATCATTGGAACGTCTCGATCTCTTCCATGATCTCGGCGTGCGCATTGTTTTGTTTACCTACAATCGCAGAAATCTAATCGGCGACGGCTGTCTTGAACCGGGCAATGCCGGGCTCAGTCTTCTCGGCCGGGAACTGGTCGCGCGCTTGAATGAGAAACGCGTGCTCATCGATCTTAGTCACTGCGGCGAGCGTACCACGCTCGAGTCGATCGAGCTCTCGAAACAGCCGGTCGCGATCACGCATGTCGGTTGCCGCGCGCTGGCCGATCTGCCGCGAAACAAGACCGACGAGCAATTGCGCAAACTGGCGGACAAAGGCGGCGTCATCGGCATTTATTTCATGCCCTATCTGCGCACCAGCGGCCAGCCCACGGCCGAAGATGTCATTCGTCATCTCGAGCACGCGTTGCAGATTTGCGGCGAAGACCACGTCGGCCTCGGGACCGATGGAACAATTTCTCCGGTAAACGTCACGTCGGAATACCGCAAAGCTTTTAGCGAAGAAATGGCAGAGCGGCGCAAACGCGGCATCTCAGCGCCGGGCGAGCGCCCGGACGCGTTCACTTTCGTGCCCGATCTAAATACGCCGCGCCGGTTCGAGACCCTCGCCGCGCTGCTCAACAAACGCGGCCACTCCGACACGCAAATCGCAAAAATCCTCGGCGGAAATTTCGAGCGCCTATTCCGCGAAGTCTTGGGATAGTTCAAACATCCAAGTGTTGTCTTGAATCACCGCGATACTCGCGCGAAGCCGTTTTGGCCTGACTAAGACGGGCGTTGCCGGCCAGGATTGCCAGCAGAAACCTGACGTGAAAACCGACGAGTCGATAACTTCTGACGCGCCGCCGTCACAACTTTTAACTCGCGTTGGGTAAAGCAGAAAACCAACGCCATGCACTCACAAGATTCCTCGACAATGCATCACTTCGCTCGGATAATGTTGACGTCGCTACTCGGTTCCATTGGGCTGGCACTTCCGCTACCGGCCGGCGCGCAGAACACCTTCTACGGCAGCTTTGCCGGTTACGTCAACCATGGCACAGCTAACTGCGCTTTCGGCTATGATGCGATGCGGTTCAATGACACCGGCAGCTATAATACCGCCGTTGGCCTCCAATCACTGGATCAGAACCTGAGCGGATACCTGAAACCGCCCGTTTCAGCTACCGCCTTGTCGCAGAGGCGGGGGTAACCTTTACCCTATCAATAACAGCCGCACTGCCTGTGATTGGATTTAAATATTTACATTTGACCGCAAGCACCTCCCGTTAAGTTCAAACATCTATGTCCGATGCTCGTTTTGCGGCACTGTGGAACGCCACCGCACGATTTACTCCGAACTTAGTGCCCCCTCCGCACTCAGCCTCGTCGTTGAACCCGCGCCCTACGGGTTGCTGACTTCTGAATGGGCCGGGGCAACTCACGTCGCCTTCAAGTGGCGGCGTCCGTTGACCGCTGCAACGTCGCGCGAAGGGGCTCCGCGCGTGAACGTGTCTGACACCTACTGCTTGTAATACCCGACGCCGCAGATCTGGTCTCCAACCTTCGTGTAGAAGGTATGTTTCTCGAGCGGCGTTTCGGTCCCTGGCCGAGGCCACCAGTAGGTCACGCTCTTAATTTTTCCTTCCTGCGCACCCTCCATGATCGCTTTTCCGAGAGGAAATCCTTTCTTCCCAACGATCTTTTGCAGGACTTCGCCCTTCATGTTGGGATGCGCGGTCATAACACCGTCTGAGGCGTTCGCACAAAAGACGTAAAGGTCGCGGTCCCTGAAGCCACCCTCGCCCTTGTTGAACATCGCGAGCGCCTTCGTCTTGTCCGCCTTTAAAGCGGCAACAGCTTTCTCTAGCATGGCCTTGGCTTCCTGCTCGGAGCCGAACTTGGCTTGCTCCGCCGCGAATGAGGAAGAAGAGGAAAGTACGAGTATCGCGGCCATGCCGATACCGATTAAAAGATGACGTGTCATGGCCTGAGCGATAATCCCA
>JBKPQI010000198.1:0-12827 GCA_046733975.1 Verrucomicrobiota bacterium | reverse complement strand
CTGGTGTTCCAGTTGTTCTGTCAAGAGCAGTGCTGGGTAGCTATGTTCGGAAAGGATAAGCGCTGAAAGCATCTAAGCGCCAAGCCTATCCCAAGATGAGTTCTCCCTGAAGGGTCGTGGTAGACCACCACGTTGATAGGTTACTGGTGTAAGTGCAGTAATGTATTTAGCTAAGTAATACTAATAACCCGTCCGGCTTGATCATTTGCTTTTCTGTTATGCTGTAGCCGGGGTCGCTGACCCCGGTTCCAGTCAACAGAGAAGATCAAATGATCTTAAACAAAACGAAGCCTTAGTTGTAGCCACGGCGCTTAGTCGCCGTGCTCCCTGTATGTAGATATCAGAGAATCAGATCGATGGGTGAGAGTTCTTTGAAACAATTTAGGTAGGGATCGAAACGCCCGCGGACGATTGAGTCAATCGCCCCTACCTTAGCGGTCACCAGAGATGTCGCGTCGCGCTTGCGTCGCTGCGAAACAGCGAAATGCCAGTCCGGCTCGGACCTCTGGTGATCATAGCGCAGTGGTCCCACCCGTTCCCATTCCGAACACGGCAGTGAAACGCTGCAGCCCCGATGGTAGTGCGACGATAGGTCGTGCGAGAGTAGGACGTCGCCAGAACCCAGCCCCGAATGCTTTCGGGGCTGGGTTTTTTTCTTTGCGCGCGATAGAACAGACGGGTATGCCGGTTCTGACTTCTGAGGAGCGCACGCTGCCAGCCCTGGTTGCCGGCAGCTTGCCGGCAACAATTCATAGGCCGCGTAATTTCATAGAATGCTCGGTACTGGTTTCGGCAAGCGCTCGGCCACCCTTTCCGATGGAAATCTTGCCGCCATCACGCAATCCTTGCTCTCGCAAATGGGCCCCTCTGCACACACCGATCACATAACTTTGATGTTAGGTCGCCGCGGATTGCTCGTGACCATTCTCGCCTGGTTGGTTCTTTGCATCGTCGCGATTGCGATAGCACAGCAAAACTTGAATGCGCCCGGCCTCTATTATGACGAAGCAGTTTTTGGGGGGCTGGCCAAAGATTTCGTTACCGGCCAAAAACGACTTCACATGCCTGGCTACGAAACGATAACAGTATTGGGTCGACGATTTCCGGTTTTCGTTCAGCCGTACCTTGGCGCCTTAAGATGCTGGATGTTAATTCCCTCGTTCACCGTTTTCGGGCCCGATCGCGCTGTGCTGCGCCTGACGAGTCTGTTTTGGGCAATGGTAGCGGTGCTGTTCTTCATGCTCGGAATAAGGCGATGGTTGGGTGCCTGGCCGGCGATGGTCGGCGGACTCCTGCTTACGCTCGATCCGGCCTGGTTTTTTTTGGGTGTGCTCGATTGGGGAGCTGCGGTTCCGGCGCTTCTCTGTCGATGCCTGGCGTTTTATTTCGGCTCGGTGTGGTGGCGCAACCGAAATACCGCTTCTCTTTTGCTGGCAGCCTTCTTTCTCGGACTCGGTGTGTTCAACAAAATTGATTTGCTGGTCTTCATCGGAGCGACAGGAATTGCCGCCCTTTGTTTTTACACTCGAGACCTATGGAAGGCTGTCGCCGGCCGATGGTGGGTGACCATCGCGGCGTGCGTCGCCTTCTTTCTTCCGATCGTGATAATGCTGCCTCGGATGGGCAAGGTGCTGCTGGTAGCCGAACAGACTCCTTCTCTCATCGGGGAGCTCAATGAAAAGGTCCACACTTTGCTTGCGCTATATGATGGATCGTATTTCTATCGACTGATTAACGTCGGCGGATTGTTTAATAAGATCTACGATTCACCGGCGGCGACGCTTATTCCACTTTGGCTCGTCCTGGCGATCGCTGTCGTCGCCGTCGCCCTCTTGGTACGGGACAAACAGAGCCAGCGAGTAATCGGATTTTTATTAACGAGCTTAATACTTACGACTGCCGGTATACTGTTGGTTCCCGGCGCCGTTCGAATTCATCACGCGATCCTCACCTTTCCATTGCCTCAGCTCGTAATCGTCATCGCACTTGCACTTGCCTGGCACCCAATCGGCAAAGCGTACACGCAGTGGACCACTCGAATTGCGGCCAGCATAACTCTCATCGCTCTGGTTGCCAGCAACGTCCTCGCGATCACCAAAACCGAGAAATTGATTGGGGACACTGGTGGACGCGGCCGCTGGAGTAACGCGGTCGACGCTTTTTGCCGTGAAAACAAAGACAATTCGGATCTTGTGATCGCCAGCCTCGACTGGGGATTCAACGAACAGCTTGCATTCCTGACCGATCGACCGCAGTTGGTGGAACCCTTCTGGGCTTTTTCTCGTTACAACGGCCAATTGCCGCCTTTGCCACAGCGTCCGAACTATATTTATTTGGCGCATGCACCTGAATACAGCTTGTTCGGCTATGACGTGATTTATTTGGATGAGCTTCGCGAAGCGAGCAGCGAAGCTATTGACATCGAGGCGCATTCCGACCGGCAAGGCCAAACCGTCTTTTACACGATAAGATTCCGGGAATGACCTGGACAGTGGTTCACACAGGGCGTAGAACCCGCGAAATGTGACGCGCAACCAGAATTCTGCTTGCTTGCATCCGCACAATTCGCGGTAAGCTCACCTTATGTTAACGAGTCAAAAGGTAATCGACGCTGTTAACGAGCAAATCGGTTACGAATTTAGCGCGGAGTTGCAGTATTACGCCATTGCGGCGCATTTTGCCGCGGAGGCGCTACCGCAATTGTCGCAGCATTTTTTTCGGCAGGCTGAGGAGGAGAAGGGACACGCGCTCCGTTTCATCAAGTACGTGGTCGACGCCGGGGGACGCGTCGCGATTCCAGCGATCGAGGCTCCGAAGTCGGAATTTCAGACTGCGCGCGACGCCGTGAAACTGTCGCTGGAGCAAGAAATTCACGTCACCAATCAGATCAACGGCCTGGTAGAACTGGCGCGAAAGGAGAACGATTATATTACGATCAATTTCCTGCAATGGTTCCTAACCGAGCAACTGGAAGAGGTCTCGTCGATGGATAATCTGTTTAAGATTGTCGAGCGTGCCGGCAACGACTTGTTGCAAGCAGACGAGTATCTGGCGCGGGTTGGCATCAGGACAATGCCGGAACCGCCGAAAGAATGATTGGAATAATGGTGATGGAGTCTTGGGGTTGAAGCGTCGCTCCATTCCTGCGAATGAAGAGACTGCTTGGAACTGCGACAGTCGTTGTTCTTGCTGTTTGTCTGGTGCATGCCATCGATAAAGCGGAACCGAAGCCTGAAATGTTCGCGCCGGGCATCATTTCCACCCATCTCGAGGAATCAGGCGGATCATAACCACATTTGGACCAAGGTCTTACAGGATCTGCCTCACTTCGATGCCCCGGCGGATGAAAACCCCTTGAATAGATTCCACCGCGCCCGTCTAATCGATCACCTATGAAAATAAAACTATTTGGTTTGATTGCAGTGCTTGGCCTCGCGCTAACGGGCGTCACCTTTGGCGCTGGTGTTAACGATTACCAAGTGACCGGACCAATCGCCGAGGTGGACAGCGGCAAGATCGTGGTTGAAAAGGGGGCAAAAAAGGAGCGATTCGAGATCGCGCGCGACTCGAACACGAAAGCCGATGCCGAACCGAAGGTAGGCGACAAGGTGACCGTGCATTACACAATGACGGCCACGAACATCGAAGTGAAGCCGGCCAAGGCGGAAAAGGGTGCGAAGAAGGAAAAGGCCAGCCCAGCCGCTTCGCCCAAGTCGTAAGCTGTTGTCTAAACCTCGTTAGTTAGTCGCCGGGCGCGTGAAAAACGCCCGGCGATTTTTTGCTCGCACAAGCCGCTGTCCATAATGCCTCCCCAGCCTCCTGCGTATCTGTTTAGCGTGGATGGGATCGTCACATTAACGCCCTGCTTTGGCGGGGTTAATAACGCCCGAGCATCCTCAACCGCTCATTCTGTTGGCCCCGATGTTCGCCGGGCGCAAAGTTCAGCGGAATCTACAAGGCAAATGGATCGCCTCGGTCGTATTGGTCAGCCCGGTGACCTTCGGCCCCATTTGGTTGCTGCTCTCGATGTTGAATCGACGGGAGACTGGGCTCCGAACACCCGCGCCCTGATTATCCCGCACCCAGCGCTACGCCCTGATCTTCGACCGCAAGTTGCGCCACATCGATGGGCGCCGGTCTGATTTCGAGCAATTCATAAGTTGAAGTGCCGTGGTCGGTGTTAAGGGTCACGCGTTCGCCAGGTCTTTTGCCGAGGAGTGCCTGGCCGATGGCAGTTTGATAGGAGATGATGTGGTGTTCGGGATCACCGTCCCATGCCCCCAGGATGGTGTAGATTTCTTCCTGCGCCGAATCGACGTCCCGTAAGGTTACGATTGTGCCAATCGTAACCTGGGAAGTGTCGGCATTGGAAAAATCGGTGCCGCGAGCCTGGTGCAGCATGCGCTCGAGCTCCGATTTCCGGCGCATCAGCACAGCCTGCATCTGTTTGGCCGCTTTGAACTCGAAATTTTCGCGCAGATCTCCGTAAGAGCGCGCCACTCCAATCTCCTTCGAATTCTCCGGGATCTTTTTGTTCACGATCTCCTCGTATTCTTCCTGTCGCTTGCGCAGGCTGCTCCAGGATACAATTAGGGTTTCCGCTTTTTCCTCCGTTTGCGCCCCCGTCGCCATGCTTTCCAGCTCCGGATAGAGTTTGATCACGCGTGCCATCAGGGAGCGCTTAGTGAGATCGTCGAAAACGGGTGTGAGTAGGAGCCGGCGCATGATGTCGCGGGCTATTCCGACATCCGCTCCCGCGAAAATGTCACTGATCAAATCACGATCATCGAGCAGCAGGTCGCGCAAGCGGGAGGAGCGCAACGATTCGTTATGCTGGTCACGTTCAATCGCGGATAAAATTGCCGGTAAGATTTCAGGGGTCGCAAGTTCCGGCCAGTTACCGCGGTCGCGGCAAAGCCAGATCATCATTTCGCTGCTGGCAGAGTGTTCCCGCACGGCGCGTTCAAGCAGCCTCCGGAGTTCCTCCGCCCTGCCATTTTCGACAAAGATTTTCGGGATCTGCCCAACGAGGCGCGGATTGTTCGAGCTCATCATTTGCCAGGCTCGGCGGGTCCAGGCGTCGCCAAGCGCACGTGGAAGAGCTTGCAAAACGCGCCGCTCTTTAGCCGAAGGAAGCTTCGGCAGAATCTCGGTCAATCGCGATTCCTCTTCGGAAATCAAACGTTCCAGAGTGAGATCGGGACGGGTAATTGTCAGTCCGGGACAGCGCTCAAGTAAATCGTCGCGCGCCATGACCAGCTCGAAAGTCAGTGGCGAATGCAGTTTTTGATTTTGTGCGGCTGTGTTCTCGATTTTTTCTACAATCGGTTGCAATTGCGTCTTCGGATCGGCGAATTCGTGATGGAATCTGATGATCTGATCGAGCGCGGCCGCCTGTTCTTTCGGCTGTCGAGCCTGGTTGAAAAACGTCAGCAATTCCTCGGCGCGCGATACCGGCTGCGTGCGCAACGCAATCGGCTCCACTTTTTTTGTTGGGATCGAAAAATAACCGCTCGCCTTCATCGCTTTTTTTGCGCTCGTCCACCACCGTTTCCATTCTGCTTCGCTGAACAAGTCGCCGATCAAGACTTCGCTGATCTGAGCGAGCGTGGCTTTGCCATCGAAACCTTCCAGAATGTTGCGAACAACCGCCGCCGGATCCGACTTCAATTGCGCTTTGATCGCGTCGCGCTCATTGACTTTGCGGGCGAGGAAATGTTTGGCCGGAATTGGCGTCAAATTATCCGCCGCATAGGTGAGCTGCATCGGATGCTTGGGCTTCGAGTTGAAATCGATCACGATTTGGTTGAGCAACAGGTTCCACTCCGCCACCTGGCCGAACCCCCAGCTCTTATGCAGACAGAAGGAGCCAGGCCGCAATTGCTCTAATTTCTCCGCTGATTTCGGGGTCAGCTTTCCGGCTTCAACCAGCTTCTCCAACTCAGCGTCCATGATCGGGCGAATCGCTCATATTCCACGTATAGGTCGTGTGGGCGGTGGGCGCAATTTGCGATTGCTCCACGCGGTTGTGCGTGAAAGTCTCACACGATGCCGACAAGCATTTGGTTCTGGATCGCGTTTCACCTCGGCGTTTTCATCGCCATTGCTGTCGACCTGGCAAGTTTTAAGCGTCGTCACCGTGCGCTTTCGATGCGCGCCGCCGCTTTGCGCAGCTTGCTTTGGGTGCTTCTCTCGTTCGGATTCAGTTTGATTGTGTCAAAAATGCTGGGGCCGGACCGGGCCCTGGATTTTCTGACCGGTTACCTGATCGAGTACTCGCTCAGCGTCGATAACATCTTTGTTTTCGTTCTCATCTTCACCTACTTCAAAGTCCCGCCCATTTCGCAGCACCGCGTTTTAGTATGGGGCATTGTCGGCGCGCTCATTATGCGTGGGATGATGATCTGGCTGGGCGTGTCGCTCGTCTCCGCGTTTCATTTCGTCCTCTATCTTTTCGGTGGGTTTCTGATTGTAACCGGAATCCGGATGGCTTTCAGCAAACAGCAAACCGATTTCGGCGACAGTTGGTTCCTGCGGATGTGCCGGAAATTCATGCCGGTGACGCGCGATTTTCGTGGCTCGCACTTCACCGCCCGGATTGATGGCCGGCTGATGTTGACGCCGCTCGCCTTGGTCCTGCTCGTCATCGATGTGATGGATCTGATTTTTGCGGTCGATTCGATCCCTGCTGTTTTCGCCATCACTCAGGACACCTTCATTGTTTATACCTCGAACATTTGCGCGATCCTCGGTTTGCGATCCCTCTATTTTCTACTCGCCAATCTGATGGACAGGTTCGTTTATCTGCGAGTCGGCCTCTCTCTCATTCTCATTTTTGTAGGTGTTAAGATGATCCTGTCGAAAACGTTTCCTATCCCGACTTACATCTCGCTGCTCGCCATTCTGGGGATTCTTTTGGTTACGATCTGCGTCTCGATTTTCAAGACCCGGAGCCGGTCGGCGAATGCGCGGCGAAATTAGCATTGTTTAATTCCTTCTTTTCTGCTTACAATTTCGGATTAGGTATGAAAACGTTCGCTTTTCTTGCTGCGCTCGTCCTCGCCAGCACAGCTCTGGCAGATATTCATGACCCGCCTTCCAATGATTATGGCCCGACGCGAAAACTCGGTCGTGGACTCTCGAATTTCTTTCTCGCGCCGGCAGAAATTCCAGTGACGATTTGCACAGTTAACACCAACGAAGGCAACGCCGCCGCTGCCGGCTACGGTGTGGTGCGCGGGGTGGGACGATCGGCCACCCGGCATATCGCGGGCCTGCTCGAAATTCTGCTCTGGCCCGTGCCGGCTTACCGACAAAGCTACTATCCATTGTTGCCGAGCGATATTCCCTGGATTCACGCCGGTTATTCGGAGTTTCCGCCTGAGCTGGGTAATGAGACGAAGTATCCTTACGTTCGCGATTATTAATCTGTCGGCGTTCGCTCTTATTATAGGGTCATCCTAAGCGAAGCTGAGCGAAGTCGAAGGATCCCGGTGCGTAAGCTTAAAGGTAACTGCACCGGGATCCCTCAACTTCGCTCGGGATGACAGTGGAACTCGACATCACCGATGTCGCCTTTGGCGGAAAAGGCGTGGCACGCAGAAATGGCAAAGCCGTCTTTGTGCCTTACGTCATCGACGGGGAAAAAGTTGCCGCCATCATCACGCATGAACACAAGAAATTCCTCGAAGCACAACTTGAAACCGTCATTGCCGCTTCACCCCATCGCGTCGAGCCGCGTTGTCCCTACTTTGGCCGTTGCGGCGGCTGCGTTTACCAACACATCGAATACGAACATCAGCTGGCGTTGAAATGGCGACAGGTGAAGGAGACGCTCCGGCGCATCGGAGGCTTAAAGGAGCCGCCGATGCGGCCGTTTATTCCGTCGCCGATCGAATATGGATACCGTAATCGCGTTACCGTTCACGTCCGTGATGGTGTGATCGGGTTTTTCCGACGCGAATCGAACAAACTACTCGGGATCGAATGTTGCCCAATCGCTCGTGGTGAAGTTAACGCCAAATTAACTGCACTGCGCGGCAGTCATCCGCACGATGGACATTACACGTTACGTGTTGCTGAGGGTCCTCGCGTTTTTATGCAAGCGAATGATGCCGTCGCTTCCGCCATGCTCGATTTGGTGGATCGGCTCCTCGGCACCGCCAGCGGCGTCCTCGTCGATGCCTACTGCGGCGCCGGATTTTTCGCCAAAAGATTGCGTGCGCGGTTCCAAACGATCATTGGGATCGACTGGGACCAGCACGCTATTGCGGTCGCCCGAGAAGATGCGCACGAACACGAAACCTACATTGCCGGGAATGTTGAAACCGAGTTGCGCACTGTAGGGGCGGTTCACCTGAAACGCCCGGGTCAGCCCGACAATGGTCCCTCCGGTCGATTGAGGTCAATCGTCCCTACCTCGCAGCGCGTAGCAGTAATTGTTGATCCGCCGGCTGCTGGGTTAAGCAATACGCTTATCCAAACGTTGATGGAATTTCTGCCGACGCAATTGATCTACGTTTCGTGTAATCCCGCGACTCTCGCGCGCGATCTGGCTGCATTGAAACGAACATTTCAGATCGATTCCATTACGCCGCTGGACATGTTCCCGCAGACTGCCGAGGTCGAGGTCGTCGCCGATTTGTCCCCGATCGCGATTGACGACGGACAAAGGTGATAAGTAGATGCGGGCATTCGCCGCAATTTGGTCGGCATTGAGCTCGCCACAGCAGAAGTCCGTCCGACGGCGAGCAAGGAACCGCTCGATCCACCTTCAGCGCTGCATGTTTTGTTGGCATTAAGGTGGATCGGCCGTTCCTGCGGGCAATACTAAAACAATACCGGCGTAGCCGCTATTCTCGTAGAATTGCACTTGCGCCAGACGTGCGCCGCAGTCGAGAGTTTCAGCAAGAAAATGGCGGAACCCCTGCTTGGGCAGGCGGCCGGCGTGCATCGGCCGCGCAATGTTGATTGGAAACGCGCGGCGGCGTTGCTCTACGGCGATTGGGGTACTAGTAAGGCCTACGTCATTGGGCTCGCCTTTGTGGCCGCCGGTTTTTCTTCTTTTCCAATTATTCTTGCCGTCTGTGCGCTGACGGCGGTTGTTGGCTACAACTATATCCTAATTTGCAGTCACTTTCCCGACGGCGGCGGCGTTTATTCCGCCGCTCGAAAACAAAGCCGCTTTCTTGCGTCCGCGGGCGCGTTGTTACTGGTCGCGAATTTCATTGTCACGGCAGCGCTAAGCGGATGGGCGGCGGTGAGCTATCTTGGTATCCCAAGTGAGCACGCCCGACTTGGTACTGTTGGCCTGATTCTAATTGTCGGTGTCATCAATTACTTCGGCCCGCGCCACAGCGGCAGTGTTTCGCTCTGGCTGGCTGTGCCCGCGGTGCTTGTGGTTGCCTTGATCATTGTATTCAGCAGTCCCCATTTGCGCGTTGCGGAACTGGAGCCGGCGCACTCAAGTTTCGCGGTTACGTGGATTCAGTTCGTCGGCGTCATCCTTGCCCTCAGCGGTGTGGAAGCAGTCGCGAACCTGACCGGTGTGATGAAGCTGGATCCGGGTTCCTCACCGCAACATCCGAACGTCACGAAAACAGCGACAAAAGCGATCGTGCCGGTCGCCGCTGAAGTAGTTTTCGGCACCGCTCTTCTGGGTTGGGCAATGCTTTCCCTGCCGAAATTTTTCGCACCGCAGCTCATCAATCACAAAGAAGACATGCTTCGCTTTTTGGCCGAGGAATATGGGACAATCGCAATTGCTCCCTGGTTCGGCACCGCGTTTGGCTTAGCCGTCGGGATTATCTTTGGCCTTCTCCTTTTCAGCGCGGTCAATACTGCCGTCGTAGCCCTCATCGGCGTGGTCTTCATGATGGCCCAGGACGGCGAAATGCCGCGGCAGCTCGCGCGTTTGAACAGGCACGGCGTGCCTAAACTTCCGCTTATCGCGGCCGTCGCGCTGCCAATTATCGTGCTCGCAGTCACCGGAGACTTCAACGCGTTGGCTGGTTTGTACGCCGTCGGAGTTGTTGGAGCAATCGCCGTCAATCTTGGCTCATGCAGTTTCAACCGCGAACTCTCACTCGGCTGGTTTCAACGCTTTATCATGGTGTCGACCTTTCTAATTCTTTTTGCAGTGGAGGTGACGATTGCGAAAACGAAACCCGACGCATTGTTCTTTGCCTGCACCGTTCTCGGCATCGGCCTCACCCTGCGCTTCTATTCGCACAAGCTTTCTGGACTCAAGACGGTTACGGTTACGCGCAAAATTGCGGACATGGTCGTACCGGACCTGCCTGCCACCATGCAACCGCGTCTGGAAGAAGGCCAAAAGATCATGGTGGCAGCCCGTGGAATCAATCCGGTGCTCAACTTTGCGCTGGAGGAAGCGCAACTGCGCAGGGCTGTGCTCTGCGTCGTCTACGTCAAGGAAATTATCGTCTACTTCTCGGCCGCACCCAATTTGAGGCAACGCCAGCGATGGCAGGATGATCCTGAAGCCAACGCCATCATGTCGCTCATGCTCAAGCTCGGGCAGGAACGCGGGGTCTGTGTGTTGCCGGTCTATGCCGTGAGCGAAGACGCCGCCTCCACGATTGTGGACCTTTCCGCAACCATGGGTGTCGATTGCCTCGTGCTCGGGACGACGCAGCGAGGTGCTCTGACCAATCTCCTGCGTG
Source organism: Verrucomicrobiota bacterium (assembly GCA_046733975.1). Classification (GTDB taxonomy): domain Bacteria; phylum Verrucomicrobiota; class Verrucomicrobiia; order Chthoniobacterales; family UBA10450; genus AV69. The sequence goes on along the minus strand of JBKPQI010000198.1, from coordinate 2,145 downwards.
GCAATGTGGCGAATCACATCGCGCAGAATTTGCCAGATACGATTCGTTTGGTCATCTTCGGGTGATTACGGCATCAATCTCTCAGCGAAGGCGCGGTGCGATCGGTTGTCCCGGTTAACACCTGCCGACACATGGCGACCTTAACACTCGATGCGCGGGGCACCGTCCACCGCCCGCGCAATGTTGACTGGAAGCGCGCCGCTGCGTTGCTCTATGGCGATTGGGGCACCAGCAAAGCCTACGTTCTCGGACTCGCTTTTCTGGCCGCCGGTTTTTCTTCCGTTCCGATCATTCTTGCGGTTTGCGCGCTGACAGGTTTGGTCGGAATTAACTACGCCGTCATTTGTAGATATTTTCCAGACGGCGGCGGCGTTTATTCGGCCGCCCGTTCTCAAGGACGTCTGCTTGCGGTAGTCGGCGCATTACTTCTGGTCGCTGATTTAACCGTCACTGCCGCCCTGAGTGGTTGGTCGGCCTTGAGCTATTTCAATATCCCAATTCTGAAGGAACACATCGTCCTTTCCACGGTGGGCGTGCTCCTCGTGATGGGCTTGATCAATTTCTACGGGCCAAAACATAGTGGGAGCCTCGCGGTCGTTCTCGCCGTGCCCACCGTTCTCGCGGTGATCGCGCTCATCCTGTTGAGCGCACCGCACTTAACGCGGCGTTACCTCGAGCCGCTGCACGAAAGCTACGCTCAGGTCTGGGTGCAATTTTGCAGCGTCATCCTCGCGCTCAGCGGCGTCGAAGCAATTGCCAATCTCACCGGCGTGATGAAGTTGGACAAAGGAGCGACTATCGCCGAGCCGCGCGTCGGTCGCGAAGCGGCAAAGGCCATCTGGCCGGTCGCAATTGAAGTGGTCGTAGCCACCGCGCTCCTCGGTTCAGCCATGCTCTCGATCGACAGTTCGATGCGCGGCTCTCTCTATGCGCACAGTGAAGACATGTTGCGCTTCATCGGCGAATATTTTGGCACGATCAGTTTCGGACCGGCCGTTGGCCAAATGTTCGGCTGGATTGTCGGCATCGTTTTCTTCCTTCTCCTGCTCAGCGCCGCCAACACCGCCATCGTCGCGATGATCGGGTTGATTTACATGATGACGCGCGACCAGGAAATGCCGCCACAGTTGATGGCGCTCAACCGGCATGGAGTTCCGCAGATTCCGCTTCTCATCGCCGTCGGCCTGCCCGTGCTCGTGATCATTACGACGCGAAATTTTACCGCCCTGGCCGGTTTGTACGCGATCGGAGTAGTCGGCGCCATCACGGTTAATCTCGGTTCGTGCTGCTTTAATCGTTTGCTGCCGATACAGATCTATCACCGCCTTCTGTTTGGTTTCACCTTCGCCATTCTTTTTCTGGTCGAAATCACCCTCGCTCACACCAAGCCTGACGCACTTTTCTTCGTCCTGTGTGTGCTGGGGGTGGGTCTGGGCGTACGCGCCTGGACTTTGAAACGACGTGGCCTGACTACGGTGATGGTTCCGCAGCAGGTGGCACAAATGGTCACGCCTGATCTCGCTACCACCATGCAATCGCGCTTGCAGGAGGGACAAAAGATCATGGTCGCCGCGCGAGGCATTACACCAGTGCTCAGTTTTGCCCTCGATGAAGCGCAACTACGCAAGGCCACGTTGTGCGTCCTTTTCGTCAAGGAGATCGCCGTTTACTATGCCGGCGGCCCGGCTACGCTCGGTCGCGCACGATGGCAGGATGATCCCGAAGCCACCGCCATCATGTCATTCATGCTCAAGCTTGGAACGGAACGTGAAGTTTGCGTCCAACCGGTTTACGCCGTCAGCGAAGACGCCGCCACCACCATCCTGGATCTTTCCGCAACCATGGGAGTCGACTACCTGATGCTTGGCACTTCGCATCGCACCGCCCTCAGCAGTCTGTTGCGAGGCAATGTAGTGACCAACATTGCCGAACAACTGCCGGATACGATTCGTCTCGTCATCTACGGATGATCAGTGACGGGCATTAAGTGTTAAGTTTAAGTTTTAAGTGAAGAAACTTGGCGCGCTGAAAGCTGCATCACTCAAGAACTTAACATTTAAAACATTAAAACTTCTTTTATGAACCCACTGAAAGTCTTCATCGCTGATTCCATTTCGCAGCGCGGGATTGATGAACTGACCCGCG
>JBKPQI010000197.1:0-6149 GCA_046733975.1 Verrucomicrobiota bacterium | reverse complement strand
CGTGCCGGTCAATTGGAAGATAGGCATCTTGCCTGTCTCGGCGGACGGGCATCTTGCCCGTCATGCCCCTGTCCGAGGCGACATGCTAGAAGCATGTGGGCCGAGTCAAGTTGGAAGGCGAACGTCTAAAAAAGATCGCGCTGGAGCAAAGGGGTGAACAAGACCACGTTGCGTCGGGATGGCAGGAAATCGAAAACGGTCAGATCAAAATTTGCGCAGCGCAATTCTCGGGCTGATGCGCGACCCGAAATATCGACCGCTTGATAAGATTGAGATTGCAGACGCACTAGGTTACGACGCGGCGCGACGAAAGGAAGTGAGGCGAGCGCTCCGCGAGTTGGAAAAAGAGGGGGAGATCGCCCGAATCCGCAAAAATCGGTACGTCCTGCCCAACACAGCGGATCTGGTGACCGGCACGTTGAGTGTGCATGAGGCCGGCTACGCTTTCCTGACGAACGAAAAACCAGGGCACGCTGATCTTTTCATTGCCGCCGAGAACACCGGCACCGCAATGCACGGCGATCGCGTGGTCGCGCGCATCATTCGCGGCGCGGAATTTTCGCGGGCGCGCACGCCGCGCGCCGAAGGTCGCGTCATACGAATTCTGACGCGCGCAAACGAAACGGTCGTGGGAACGCTTCAGCAGACGCGCAATTTCTTCTACGTCGTGCCCGACGACCCGCGACTTGTTCACAACATCTATGTCCAAATGCCGATGGTCGCGACGGTTCGACGGTCAGAGGCCGCCGCTACAGCGCGTCGCGGGGATAAAGTCGTGGTCAGACTCGAGGCGTGGGAATCGCGACACGTTAATCCCGAGGGCAAAATCATTGAGGTCCTCGGGCCCCGTACCGCACCCGGCGTCGACATCCTCTCGATTATCCGGAAATACGATCTGCCGGTCGAATTTCCGAAGGCGGTGATCGAGGAAGCATCTGAAATTCCGGAAACAGTCAGTTCGATCGAAGATCGCGAGGATTTGCGACAACAATTTATTGTGACGATCGATCCCGATGACGCTCGCGATTTCGATGACGCCATTCACGTCGAAGAAATCAAAACTGGCTGGCAGCTCGGCGTGCACATCGCCGACGTGAGCGCGTATGTCCGTCCAAGCAGTGCGCTTGACCGTGAAGCGCAACGCCGCGGCAATAGTGTTTACCTGCCCGATCGCGTGATTCCGATGTTGCCCGAGCGACTAAGTAACGGCGTTTGCAGTTTGAATCCGCATGTTGATCGTCTCACCCATTCCGTTTTCCTGCAGTTTGACCGCAACGGGCGGTTGCGTCAGACGCGCTTTGGGCGAACGGTCATCCGCAGCGCGCACCGGCTCACCTACAAGCAGGCTTTCGCAATTCTACAAAGCTCGGGGCGTGATGAATTAAGCGAACGATTACATACCGCCTGGAAGCTGGCCGCGTTGTTGCGACGAAAGCGCTTCGAACAGGGATCGCTCGATCTCGACATGCCCGAAGTAAAAGTTGTCGTCGATAAAAAGGGAAAGCCGGTTCGATTTGAGCGAGTCGAGAACGATGCCTCGCACCAACTGATCGAGGAATTCATGCTGGCGGCGAACGAAGCGGTCGCGCGCGAGCTCAAAAACCGCGGCATCCCGACGATTTATCGCGTTCACGAAAATCCGGAGCCTGAGCGGTTGGGTGAATTTCGTGAGTTCGTCCTCGCTCATGGGATTCGGGTCGGCGATCTCACGCACCGCGGCGAGGTGCAAAAGCTACTCGTGGCGATTCGTGGGACCCCGGAAGAGCATCCAATCAAGATTGGACTGCTCAAAAGCTTGAAGCGAGCGCGATACGCAACGGCGCCACTCGGCCATTACGGTTTGGCCAAGGCCAACTATACCCATTTCACTAGCCCGATCCGGCGGTATGCCGATCTCGAAGTGCATCGTGCCCTCGCGGATCGCCAGAGCTCGCGCCGAAGTTCGCGCGCCAGTTCACAACTCTCGGCCGTCGCCGACCACATATCGGATACAGAACGTAATGCCGCCGAAGCGGAGATCGACGCGGTAAAAATGAAGAAACTCGAGTTCTTCGAGTTGCAATTGCAGGCGCGCGACCCGCAGATATTCGACGCCATTGTCATCGATGTCCGGAACTACGGTCTCCTCATTGAGCTGCCGGACATTTTGCTGACCGGTCTGGTTCATGTCTCCACCCTTGCCGACGACTTCTATGTCTTTTCGCCGAGCCAGCGTCGTTTTGTCGGACGGCAGCGCCACCGCCGCTTCGGCGTGGGCGATAAGTTGCGCGTCCACGTTGCGCGGGTTGATCAATTTAAGCGACAAATTGATTTTGCGATCGCGGATCAGAGGCCGCGGCCGGACCGGCAGGCACGTAAACGCCGCCATTAATCGCGCCAACTTGCCAAATATCAGGGTTTTGCGGCGCGAAATTTAGGCGAATTTTTTGCTTCCCAAACGCCGCTCTCCTGTCACACTCGGCCCTTACATGGACAATATTATCGAAACGAAGGAGGTCCAGATCGAACGGAAGCACTTCTATGTGGAATTCCGTGAAAACGACCGGGGCAAATTCCTTCGCATTACCGAGGAAGCCCATGGCCGGCGAAATACCATCATCGTTCCGAGCACCGGGACGACGGAGTTCACCGCGGCCATTGACGACGTGCTTGCTGCTACCGAGCACGCACCGGCATAATATTCCTCCCCAATTGGCACCGAACATCGTGCTGAGAGCGCGTTGACACGTCGAGTCGCGGAATTATTTTGCCGCGCTCCGGTCAAAATCTCTCCTTTCATGGCTCGAAAATCTCATTCCTTCCGGCGTGCCGCCAGCCGGCCGACGGTTGCCCGTCGCGTAAAACAGAAACGCACTGTTAAAGTCGGTCGTGCGATAAACGCGCGGCCCGGTCGCCGCCCCCAGCCACGAGGCAAAGCAGCAAAATCTGTTTATTACTTCGGTGACGGCAAAGCCGATGGGAATGGAAAAATGAAAGGACTGCTCGGCGGGAAGGGCGCGAACCTCGCCGAAATGACTCGAATCGGTTTGCCCGTGCCGCCCGGCTTTACCATTTCGACGGAAGTCTGCACCTATTTTTACGCCAATCAGCGTAGCTATCCGGCCGCGATGCGGTCGCAGGTCGAAGAAGGGATTCGTCGCATGGAACGAATCATGGACACCACCTTCGGCGACACCAGCGCGATGCCATTGCTGGTGGCGGTGCGATCCGGGGCACGCGATTCGATGCCCGGGATGATGGATACCATTCTCAATCTCGGTCTGAATGATGAAACCGTGGCAGCAGTGGCGAAGGCGACAAACAACGAACGTTTCGCATGGGATTGTTATCGACGCTTCATCCAAATGTATGGCGACGTGGTAATGGGCGTGCAAAAACGTCCGGATGAAGATCACGAGCCCTTCGAGACCGTGATCCACGAGCTCAAACACGAGCTTCATCGCGACAATGTCGACGACACCAAACTGAGCGTAGCCGATTTGAAAGAGCTGGTGGCGCGTTTCAAAAAACTGGTCAAAGAGCGGACCGGCAAACAATTCCCTAACGATCCGTGGGAACAGCTTTACGGATCCATTGGCGCTGTATTCGGCTCGTGGATGAACGATCGCGCGATTGTTTATCGTCGAAAATACAACATTCCCCAGGAATGGGGCACGGCCGTCAACGTGCAGGCGATGGTGTTCGGTAACACCGGCGTCAACTCGGGTTCCGGAGTCGCCTTTACCCGCGACCCCGCGACGGGCGAGAAAGTTTTCTACGGCGAGTTTCTCATCAACGCCCAGGGCGAAGATGTCGTCGCCGGCGTCCGCACACCGGAACCGGTCGCGGATTTGAAGAAGCATCTGCCGAAAGCGCTGGTCGAACTGGAGCGGATCCGGCACGTGCTCGAGGCGCATTTCAAGGATGTGCAGGATTTCGAATTTACCATTCAGGACGGCAAAGTTTTCATGCTGCAAACCCGCAACGGAAAACGCACGGGCGTGGCAGCGGTCAAATTCGCCTGTGACATGGTGCGCGAAAAATTAATTGATTGGAAAACCGCCATCATGCGGGTGCCCGCTGATCAGCTCGATCAGGTGCTGGCGCCGGTTTTCGATCGCAATGCGCTGAAAAGCGCGAAAGCGATCGCGAGCGGACTTCCGGCCGGACCGGGCGCAGCGACGGGCAAAGTTTATTTCAATGCTGATCGCGCCGCTGCTGCCGCGCACAAGGGCGAGAAGGTATTGCTCGTACGGGTTGAAACTTCGCCGGAAGACTTGCGCGGAATGATCGCGGCGGAAGGAATTCTGACGGCGCGCGGCGGTGTCAGTTCGCACGCGGCGTTGGTGGCCCGGCAAATGGGAAAAGTATGCATTTGCGGCGCCTCGGCATTGAACATCGATTACCGCGCCAAGACGATGTCGGTCAACGGCACCGTGTTCCGCGAAGGAGACGATTACCTTTCGATCGACGGGACAAGTGGCACGGTTTACGCCGATCAGTTACGGAACGCCCCATCCGAAATCATTCAGGGATTGCTCCATGGCGATAAAATTGCGCAGAAGGCGGAGACCTCGCGAAATTTCAATCGCCTGATGGATTGGTGCGCAAAAGTCACGCGCATGAGCGTGCGAACCAATGCCGATACCCCTGAGCAGGTTGAAAACGCAGTGGCGTTTGGCGCCAGCGGCATTGGTCTTTGCCGGACCGAGCACATGTTTTTCGAAGGCGACCGTATTGACGCCATGCGGGAAATGATCCTGGCGCGAAAAACCGACGACCGGAAAAGAGCCCTCGCGAAATTATTGCCGTATCAAAAACGCGATTTCGTCGGCATTTTCAAAGCGCTCAAAGGCAGACCAGCCACCATTCGTCTGCTCGATCCACCGCTGCACGAGTTTCTCCCACAGGATAATGCCGCCCAAAGCGCGTTGGCCGACAAAATCGGCATGAGCCGGGAAGAAATCGCGCGGCGCGTCCACGAATTGCATGAACAAAATCCGATGCTCGGCCACCGAGGCTGCCGCCTCGGGATTTCGTTCCCGGAAATAACGGAGATGCAGGCGCGCGCAATTTTCGAAGCAGCGGCAGAAGTGCAAAACGGCGGCACCAAAGTGAACCCCGAAGTGATGATTCCGTTGGTCGGCTTCAAACGAGAATTCGATTTGCAGGTCGAGATTGTGCACCGTGTCGCACAGGAAGTTCAGGCCGCGAAAAACGTGAAACTAAATTATTTGGTTGGCACGATGATCGAAGTGCCGCGCGGCGCATTGACCGCAGATGAAATTGCGGAAACGGCACAATTTTTCAGCTTCGGCACCAACGACCTCACTCAGACCGCTCTCGGGATGAGCCGTGACGATAGCGGCTCGTTTCTGCCGCATTACGCCGAGCTGGAAATCGTGAAACGCAATCCTTTTGCTACCATCGATCAGAACGGCGTCGGGCAGTTGATGCAGATCGCCATCGAGAAAGGCCGCAAAACGCGGCCGAAGATAAAGCTTGGCATATGCGGCGAACACGGCGGCGATCCCGACTCGGTAAAGTTCTGTCATCGTATTGGTCTGGATTACGTCAGCTGCAGCCCGTTCCGCGTTCCGATAGCGCGCCTCGCTGCGGCGCAGGCCGCTTTGGCGACGAACTAGGTAGGGGCGGTTCACCGAACCGCGCGCGTACGCCAGTCCGGCTCGGATGAAAATCAACGCCAAGCGAACTTCGCTGTCCAAGCTCCAATGGCTTTGGACAACGGAAAAAAGCTTGAGGAAGATATTTCCATTCACATTTTCACCGTCTCATCTGCGATGGTCGGCGTTTGCCTGACGGTGATCGGACTGGTCCGTGTCGTCATTACTTTGGGTAAAGCGGATACGCTGGCTGACGACCTGCTCGCCGCAGATGCTCTTTTGTTTCTCGCCTCGTGTCTGCTTTCCTATGCGGCGCTGCGAGCCCGCAGTGTTCGGCGAATGCATCGAATTGAACGTGCGGCCGACAGCATTTTCATCGCCGCGATGGTGGTGATGACCGTAATCTGCAGTTTCATCACGTATGCCATGTCAGTTTCGCCAGCTGTTGGGCACTAGCTAAGGACATATCATCCTGAGCGAAGTCGAAGGAGCCCGTCGCGAAATCTTCAAGGTAACTTCAGCGGGATCCCTCGGTCGGAGCCGGAC
>JBKPQI010000196.1:0-4031 GCA_046733975.1 Verrucomicrobiota bacterium | reverse complement strand
GGCGACGTAGTCCTCAGGTGAGAGCTTTGCCTTCTCCGCATTGATCGCCCGGATCCAATCGGTGAACAATTGCGGGGGCGGAATTTCGCCGCGCAAGCAGGTGTAATCGAGATGGCAATGGGCGTTGATTAATCCGGGGAGGAGAATCTGATCACCCAGGTCGACGATTTCGTCGGCACCGGAGGTCAGCTCTGAAAATTTCCCGACTTCGATGATCTCGTCTTCGCGTACTCGGACGGCGCCATTTTCGATTGGGGGCCCGTCCATGGTGACGACCACCCGCGCTCGAACAATCATCTTCTGCTGTAGCGGCGGTCTCTGACCGTCGCAAATGGCGGCAACGTGATGGGCGAACGCGCGATCTTCGTCTGCCGCTTTCGCGATCCCGCCGGATTGTCGGCGGGACGAGCTTCCGCTGCTCCGGACGCGCAGAAGCGCGTCCCTCCGTTTACTCAGCGTCGGGCGGGGACGAGAGAACAGCCTTCACCTTCTCGCGGCAAGCTGCGACTAAAAGATTGCATACTTCCTGACAGAGGAGCGGAATGCATTTTTGACTTTTTCCTGTCTGATCGACGGCAGGATCAAACTTTTCAGGAGGTAACTTGTTTGACGGGATCGTTTCATCTTGATCCCGTCTCCACAAAATGGTGCGCAAGCATCCGCCATCGGAACAGCAGAAATCTCCCACCAGGCCGTCGATTTGCTGGTCCGATATCTTAGCAGCAACGCGGTACATTCCGCTTTGCCGACTCAATGTCTCGCGAAGAGAAGTCGTCTTGAGTTTGCCTGAATCGAACGAGCGCAGAATGGCGAGCCGACCGGGATAAATTGCGTCGATCGCTCGCGAAATATCTTTGGCATCGCGTGCAACAATCTTCCAGCCGTGCCGCAAGGTCGGCGCTGTCTTTAGCGGCCGATAATTTCCGGCATCGTCAAATTTCGCGACTTCGAATGCATCGTCTACGTTGTAGCTTGTTAAGTCCTCTCGTCCCCTGTCATCGCGATGAAACAGGACAAAACCTTCGCCGGCCGACGTGATTTCCACTTGGCCGATCCGCGAGGTTCTCTTCGCGAGCAGCGACTGGAACGGCCGCTCGAATTCCTTCACCGAAGCGCGCGCCAGATAATCCGAGCTACGCCTTCGAGAAAATCGCGATCTGATTTGTCGAAGGCGTTGGTTTTCGCGCTCTCCACGTTGATGACACCGAGAACGCGGTCGTGTTCGTCATCGATGATCGGGACGACGATCTCGGATTTAGTGGACCAGAAATTGGGAAGGAAGCATGGCTCTTTGCGAACATCCGGGACCATCACGGTTTTCCGTTCTTCTGTCGCCCTTGCGCTCAACCCTTGAGTGACGGGGAACTGCGGGCAGGCCGGCTTCATTTTGTTCGTGGCGGCTTCGATCACGAATTCGTTTCGCTTTATTTTGTAAACGCCGACCCAGCGGTATTTGCACGTGCGTTGCACCAGCTCGGCGATTTCCTCGACCACGGCCGGTCCTTTGCCGCCGGCAATCACAGTCGCGCCAATCTCCTGCAGTGCTCGACACCTGGGATCGCGCCGAGCTGGCTTGGCCGGTCTGCGAAGAGACTTCGCTGTTCTCTTAGCCGGCATACGTGACGTTACGTGTATTTAGAGTCTGCTCAACGATGATATCGGCAAATCGTGGGTCGGTGCCGATGGCCCTGCCATAATAGAGTGAGCGGCCGCGGAGTTGGTGCGGCTTTTTGTTGAAGGCATCCGCGCCATCGATGCCGAGCAATTTCGGGATGTCTTCATAGCTATGCAAACCGTCGGAAATAAAGAACGGCACCACGACGACATTGGGAGCGGTGGTGAGTCGGTCCCACTGGGCGATCAGCGGCGGCTCTTCCATGTAAGCGTTGCCCACGCTCGCGAATTCGCACCGCGCGCGGATTCGCTCCGCTTCGCGTTTGGCTGCGATTGCGCTGTTGTCGTTTAGCTCGGTTCCGTGCGCGACGATCAGAAGCGCCGTTTCCGTTGGCTCTATGCCAGGTGCAATTTCATGGGCGCGCGCCAGCAGCAATTCGGTCACCTTTGAATTGCTGCCGACCGGCTGGCAATAAGTCCATGTCTGGTCATTTGCGCGGGTCGTGACGGGACCGTTCAGTTCCAGCTCTCGCGGAATAACGGTTTGGGTGAAATAGCCCTCGCTGATGAAATTTGGCACGACGAAAACTTCACGAATCGCTTCATCTTCGAAGAAAAATTGCGCATCGCGCAGGCTCGGCTCTTCCTTCCAAAACGCACAGCGCACATCGGCAAAGATGTTTCGGTTCTGAATTTCGGCAGCATGACTCCGGGTAGGAGCGCTGGAATCAGGGTTCACGGTTGAGCCATGGCCGACGATAAGAAGCGCGGTGTCCTCCGATCTCACGGAAGAAAAGTCCAACAGCTTGGCGTGTGCGCAAGCGGACGTGACGGCAAGCTACTTGTAAACAGCGCCGGCTTAGACTTCGGAAAGCAGCTTTTGAAACCAGGGGTCGTTGCGGATCGCATCCCGGCCCGGGGGTAATCGCGGTCGGGAAAGCGGATCCTTTGACAGCGTTCTTGACAAGCAGGATAGATTCGACGCGGCTTCTTGTGAACTAAAACCCCGCCGGTAGCTAGAACTTCTTTATAAGTCGAACATAGACGAACCGGCCTAAGTTATCATAGAGAAATGCCGGGTATTTATTTAAAAAATTGTTAGATTCGAATCCGATTGCCGAGGGCGGATCCTCACCGAATATATTATTCACTCCGATGGTGAAGGTGGTGTTATTAAAGATCGTTTTCCAGCTGGGCATTGAATAAGCCGTTGTGGTTTCAGTGACATTACCTTCTTTGTTGGTAACCGCGTCCCTGCCACGCTTACAGTAGCCTGCCACCTGCTGGGACTCTACAGGGGAAGCGAAGGTGAAACTGTAGGAGAGCGATGCGTCTGTGAACCAGGTTGCCTTAACATAATGTAGTCTCTCTAATGTATCGATTTTCGTGTTAAAGACCTCTTCCCGGAACCCGCCAACGTAATGCACGGCGCAGTTCAGGTCCCAGTTCTTCCAAGTCCAGTCGAGGTTTTCTATCCCTCTCCATCGCATCCAACCGTCGCCGCCGCCCGATGATCCGAAGAACATGCCTTCGATAAAATCGGCGTTGCTGCGCCCGGCCACGTGGAACGCTTTTTTACTACCGGGGAAGGCAAACACGAAATCATCCAGATAGGTTGTGCGCGTCAGAGAAGTGAATGTCCCAATAGGCGTTTGAATTTGGTATTGAAGTTCAAGATCAACACCGCGCGCGTCCTGCTTTCCACCGTTTAGAAGCGGATTCACGACTCCGGCGAAATTGCCTTCAGGGTCGAATAGGACCGCAGTTTGTCCGGGTTTTATCTTTTGCGTTCCAGTTATCACCTTTATCTTGCTCCCGGGATTAAGAATTGGGAAATTCGGGTTTTCCGCAAGAAACTCATCAATGATCACCTGAGGGTTAATCCCCCCGACAAGGCCGGTGCGCTCGATGTCCCAGAAATCAACCGTGAATGTCAGACTTCCCCATTGCGGCCGGACCCATTTTGGCGTGTAAACAAAACCTCCCGTCCATGTACGGTCATGTTCGGGAGCGAGGTTCTTGTTGGGAAGCCCTACCACGGTTGTTTCCGAACTAATATTACCCATAAAATTCGACAGGCCGACACCACTAACCGTAGGCCCATACAACTCGGTCATTGAGGGCTCGAGAAAGCCTTCGCCCCACGTGCTGCGAATGGTCAGCTGCTCATCAAACGGCTGCCAGCGCAACGCCACTTTGGGGACTAGGACGTTTGTGTCATTATTCCTAAATTCCTCAAAACGGGCCCCGGCGTTGAGTTCCAGCGAATGGAAGCCTGCTACACCCATCTCCGGCGTGAAAATTGGAACGCGTATCTCACCGTAAAAGGCCACTTCTTTGCGGCCGGCTTTAACAGGAGTGACCCCGCCGGCACCAACCTCCTGCGGATGGAGGAGGCTGGTTTGGTCATCCGGATT
>JBKPQI010000195.1:0-6508 GCA_046733975.1 Verrucomicrobiota bacterium | reverse complement strand
GGTCAGACGTTATCGCGCCACCTTGCTGCCGGCAATTTCGCTTTGTCTGTCATCCCGAGCGCACGCGGGGCACCTCGCCAATGGTCCATTGGTCAAAACCTTAAAGATTGCCGCTTCTGTGTTGGAGGGATTCTTCGCCGTCTCCGCGGCTCGGAATGACACGCGATCAGAGCGCTCCTTGGATTCGGTTTTACCGAATAAACCCGAGCGACACCAGCAGTGGCCGATCAATAGCGCCCGTCACCGGCAGATCGTTCTCTACCTGATAATCCTCAATCGCCGCCTGTGTCTGGGGCCCCAGCACGCCGTCAACGGCTTCACCGAAATAACCGAGCTGTTGCAGCACGTATTGCACATTGGCTACGATCTGATCCGGCGGCAACCCATCGTAACCGTAAATCGGTCCGTCGTAGGCGTAGTTAGAATTGTAGGAATCGTAACCATACGCCGGATACCAATAGCCGAGATCCCACGCGTAAAATCCGCCGCCGATCAAAATGACAGTGGTGCAATGATTCCGCCACCATTCACGATCATGATGATCCCGATGCCGCCGGCAGGCGTCGGCAAAACTCATGGTATTCGAATTGTTAAAATTGAGCACGGGCCGTCCGCTATGCGGTGGCGTGTTCGTTGCCGGAATGGGCCGCCCGCCATCGTCAGCGTGTGTTCTATTCCCCGGCTGCGTCCCGTTAGGTCCATCCAGCCGATTTGTCCGATTTGTCGCATCCGCGCCATTTCGCGAATTGTTTTCATCTCCACGATGATGCCGCGGCTGGATCACCGCTTGGTTCGGCAACTCGAGCTGGGCGGCGTCCTGCACGGGATTGCGCCGGTATCGATTATAAAAGGCCGCTTGCCGCGCTAAAATTTCCGCCCGATCGAGCGAAGGCAAAACTCTCCCGCTGGCAACGTTGCCCGGCACTCCGTATTGCACATTCGCCGGATAATGCCGCGCGGCCGGAGCCACAGCAGTTGCACTCTGATGGCTGCCCGTACTCGGATGACTTCCCGAGGTCACAACAGTTGGAGCGGTGCTTCCACTGGTCGTGGACGACGTGCCAGTTTGCCCGCCGCTGCTGCTGTTGTTACTACTGGTGCTGCTGTTGCCGCCGGCGAACCCGTTTCCCGCCGCCGCCAGAACCACTGCCAGACCGACCACGAGAATCTTTTTCATATTAAACCTCTCTTATATGACAACACGTTGTCGTCCTTTATTCAACACCGGGGTGCGGCGTTAAGATTCGGTGTCTTGTAAAGGCGCGGCGCTGGTGCAGACGTCGAGCTCCGTAGCCCGGCTGTCGCGCTTCTCGTTCTGCTTCTCTCGTTCCCCAACTCAGTTGGGGAACGTATCAGCTATCCAGAAACTCTGTTCACTGGCTCGAGCGCATTTGAACAGAGTTTCGGAGAAGAGTTGTGTCCCCAAGATGACAGCGGTATTTGGTACTTCGTGCTTCCGTGGGACTTGGTGATTGGGGTTTGGTGTTTCCTCAACGAACACCGATTGGTAAAAACGCCAATCTACGAAACACCTTCATCCTCCTCGCTCCTTGCTCCCTGCCCTTACGCCAGCCCCAGCGTCGCCAGCGTCGGTTCGTCTATCGCCGCCGTCACGGCGAGGCCACGGGCGATCTGATACCGCTGGATCGCGCCGCGCGTTCCCGGTCCTAAAATCCCATCGATCGGGCCGTAATAGAAGCCGCGCGCCGCCAGCGCCCGTTGCACCTGCGCCGTTACATCACCGGGGAAAGCGTAGCCGTAGCCAAAGATCGGGCCGTTATAGATGTAGTTGTTGTAGTACGGGCTGTAACCCCACGCCGGATACCACCAACCCGAATTCCAATACCAGTAACCACCACCGTAAAAAACGATTCGATTGTAGCGGGAACGCCACCAGCTGCGATCATGACGGGTCCGGACGACCTGCGCGCGCGCCACGTTGAACGATACTTCGTTTCCGGTCTTCTTATAACGCCGATACGCCTTGTTGTTCACGTTGTTGTTCGTGACAACGTTGGTCTGATTCTTTGATTTCTTGGATTTGTTAACAGTTTGCGTGTTGTAATTCGTTGTGTTCGAAGGCTTCTTGTTCTTCTTCGAATACTGCGCATTCGCCTGCTGATTGTTAGTCGTCGGCGTGGTGATATGACGCTTGGTTTTTTGGGCCCGGCTTGGTGTCGGCGCGGGAGTCGCGTGCGCAGTTTGCGTTTGCTTCTTTTTCTTCTTCTGCTGCTCGTCCGACTGCGCCGCCTGCACAGATGCCAAGCCAACCAAAAACACTGTCGCAAGAGTTACTAAACGTTTCATGAATTTTCCTCTGCTTCATTCGACATCTCGCCCCTGATATTTATTCAACCGCGCAGGCCCCCGTCCCGAGGACGATGGTGAAGGCGGTCCGCGCCGCGAGCGCCTCATCTTCGACTTCGGCGCTTGCCACAAGCGGCCGCTACAATCTTCGCCGTTCACTCTTCTTCATTCGGCGTTCGATGTTCGATGTTCAGCGTTTTCTTCTTCTTTTCTCTCCGGATGCTGCTAATTACCTCGGACCTGCCGCATCGCCTCAAATAGGACAATCGCCACCGCCGTCGCCAAGTTCAGACTGCGTGTGCCATGCATTGGAATGGTGATGCAACCCGCCCGGTTCTCTTCCAACACGCGCTCGGGTAATCCTTTGGTTTCCCGCCCAAATACCAGGAAGTCGTTGGCTCGAAATCTTATGTCAAAGTAAGGCAGCGTGGCTTTCGTCGTTAAATAGAAGAACCGCGCAGATTCGTTCGCCCGTTGTAGCTCTTCGAGACTCGACCATTCGCGCACATCGACTTCGTCCCAATAATCCAACCCTGCCCGCTTTAGCTGCCGATCGTCCAGCGAAAACCCCAGCGGCCCCACCAGGTGCAGAGTAGATCGCGTCGCCAGACAGAGCCGTCCCACATTCCCTGTATTCGGCGGAATCTCCGGCTCAACCAGAACAACATTAAACATCGTCAATCATTAAACTGGGCAGGCATGACGCCGAGATCACGAACAAAGCAAGTGTAGGTCAGCTAAACCGATCCAACACTTGCGGATTCGCGCTGTTCTCTGCCCAATAAAAAAGCGGCTCACCACCACGCCGGGCAGTGAGCCGCTTCCAGATGCTATTTGACGGTTACAGTCCGTTCAGCAGACTCAAAATCGCGTTCAGAATCTGTTGTAACGTAGCACCGAGGTTGATCCCACCTCCGCCAAGCAAGCCACAGAGGAGCTGGCCCAGCAAACCCGCGTTCGGACCCGTGGTATGCCCTATGATGTCCACTACGATTGCGCCGCCTTGGCAATTGTCTAGCACCACATTAAGCCCAAGCAGCGTGAGGTTTAGTGGACCAAGTTCAAGATGCAGGATCGAGCACGATGCAGCGTCCAAAATTGAATTCGCGGTAACCGCAGCCCGGTTCAGGTTTGACAGTGCCTGGTTCAAGATATTCGTTAATCCATTTAGCAACTTGTTGACTTGGACGGCAGGCAAGCCGCCAGGACCTCCGAGAGCCGCGGTTAGCGGCAGTCCCTGGTTCAAGAGATTGCCTAGGCCACATAGAAGCTGCCCTAGCAATCCGCCATTTCGATTTGCTGTAATCGTCAGGCATATCTGACTCGTCTGTACCTCCAAACCGAGCAAGGTCAGATCGATTGGTCCCAACATCAGATCGAGGACTGGGCAAGTGCCAGGCTGCGCGGGTCGCGGTGTGATGGTGAGAGGAGTCGAAAAAGGCACTATCGTCGTGACCCCGTTTACAACCGCACTAACGGTTCCGGTCGCTGTAAGCACCCCGTTGACCAACGACACGCTTGTGATCGTCGGTATGATGCTGATGCTGTTTGCCGGTGGCGCTGCGAGTGCTTCAGGCAATCCACTCGTCATAAAGAGCAACGCGACGGCAGTGCCCGCTGACATAATTTTATTTCTAAGACTTATCATTTCCCTCTCCCTTGTTGATTTTTGTTCCCTGACCTCGATGGGGCGCACCCAAAATGGCGGCCTCTATGCAGGAGTTCGAGTGGGGCGGGGCTATCGGTTCAAAGTTTTTTCGCACCTTCATCATTTTGTTTGTTCCTTGGACGATCTGGCACAGAATCAACATCGTAACTGTAACCAGTAGAAAAGCGCGCCTCTTGGGAGGGCAGACAACAAACTGCGATCTCAGTTGCTGTACCGCTACTCGAGTGAAACCGTGTTGAAGCGTCACTGGCAGAACTCCCATTGCTCGACTTAGCTGTAGTATTATTTTGCCTCAGTGAGATCTTCAGTCGTCCGCATTGTGGTTGTTTTTTTCCTGCTCGCGCCGTGCGTGTTTGCGGCAAACAGCGTGGTAAATATGTCGCATTACGATCTAATGCGTCCCGATTTCGTCGCGATGGCGAACGAGGGCATCGTCGGGGTCATTCACGAAGCGACATTCCCTCGACTGCGACTTGACGACAGATATTATGAACGGCAGGACGCCGCCCACGAAGCAGGTTTGTTATGGGGAGCTTACCATTACGGCGACGGAACCAATCCGATCCGGCAGGCCGACCATTTTATGGATTCGGTCGCGTCTGGGCGGTCATCGGTTCGGCCGGAGGAGTCTGGGAAACGGCGCGGTGTGTTGCTGGTATTGGATTTCGAAAAAAACACCCATTATCCCGGGGGCACAATGAGCGTGCGCCAGGCGGTCACGTTCGTCGAGCGCATCAAAGAGCGCACTGGCAAATATCCGGGGCTCTACTGCAGTGAATACCGGTTGCGTCAGATGCTCTACGGGCCCGGTGCCACTTCCGCACACCGCCGGGTGTTGGGTAATTGCTGGCTATGGATTGCTAACTACCACTTTGAGCCCCGCAATACAGCGCCGTGGCGAACGTGGCACATGTGGCAATACACTGGCGATGGTAAATGCGACCTGCGCCCTCGAAGCCAGTTTCCGAAATCAGTAGCGAACATTCGAAGAGCTGAGCGCAATATTTTTCGCGGCGACAATATTGCGCTGCAAGCGTTCTGGCGCGAGAACGCGTGGTATCCTTAACCCAGGATAACGATTCCCGTTTAGCCGAAATGGGCGGGATCTCTCCAGCCCAAGCTCCGCCTTCTCCTCGCTGCTGTAGCGCCCGCTGTCCTCAGCGGACCAACATCATTCATGCAATGATGCAACATCGGAGTGTTGGCGTAATGATCCTCTGTCATTCAGCGTTCAGCGTTTGCCGCGTAAGGCTCGCGCCTTTTACGCCTTCGGCGTTTGCTCTTAGCCCGCTGCTGCCTGCTACCGCAGCTTCTCCGCGACCAGCTTCTCCAATTTCACCACATCAGCCGCAAACTTCCGGATTCCTTCCGCCGTCTTCTCCGTCGCCATCGCGTTATCGTTCACCAGGCACCTGAACTTCTTCTCGTCCAGCTCCAGCCGCTCGATTTCCGCCGACTTCGCCTTCTCCGGACTCAACTTTTTTCCCACCGGCTCATTCGAATCCGCCAGTTCCTGCATCAGTTCCGGACTGATCGTGAGCAGATCGCAACCTGCGAGCTCAATGATCTGGCTCGTGTTCCGGAAGCTCGCGCCCATCACTTCGGTCGGATACCCAAACTTCTTGTAGTACGCGTAAATTTCCTGGACCGATTGCACACCGGGATCCTCCGCGCCCGTGTAATCGCGATTGTTGGCTTTCTTGTACCAATCATAGATCCGGCCAACAAAGGGGGAGATGAGCTGCACCTTCACTTCCGCCGCCCGCACCGCCTGCGGGAGAGAAAACAGCAGCGTCATATTACAACGAATACCTTCCTTCTGGAGTTGTTCCGCGGCCAGCAACCCTTCCCAGGTTGAGGCTATTTTAATAAGTACGCGGTCCGGCCCGACCCCTTTGCCTTTATATAGTTCGATCAATCGCCGCGCCTTCGCGATCGATCCCTCCACATCAAACGAAAGCCGCGCATCGGTCTCGGTCGAGACCCGGCCCGGCACGATCTTGAGAATGTCGGTCCCGAACTGCACCAGCAAATGATCGCAAGTGTCTTCGACCTGTTTGGAACCCGTTAACCCCGAGTTTTTCCGGTCCCGCAACACTTCTTCGAGAAGGCGCGCATAATTTTCTTTTTGAATCGCCGCCAGCACCAGGCTCGGATTCGTTGTCGCGTCCTGCGGCTTGAACACCTCCATCGACTCAAAATCAGCCGTATCCGCCACGACCTTGGTAAATTTCTTTAATTGCTCGAGCTGGTTCAGCTGCTGCGTCCCGGTCTTCTGTTTCGGCTCTTCAGTCGCAATAGTCATAAATGCTCCTCTTCTCGTCTTCCATCTTCCTTCTTCTTTACTAATGAACCCTACTCCGCTGCATTCCGCGCTCAATCCCAATCTCGGATGAATCCATTGTAGCCGCGACCGCCACTTCAGGGCGTTTCAATGAACGCCCGACGCTCACCGACGTTCCGATCGGTAAATCGGTTTAGCGTGAGAAAGGATGAACACGCGCACGCCGAGCAAAACGCCCAGAGCAGCTG
>JBKPQI010000194.1:0-6019 GCA_046733975.1 Verrucomicrobiota bacterium | reverse complement strand
GTGCTCTGGAGACCGTGGACGAATGCAAAACCGAGCTGGCTTCGGCTGGAGTTTCGTTCAACACGGAAATGCAGATCGGCGCGATGATCGAGATCCCGAGCGCGGCAATTTGTGCGGAATCGCTGGCCGGCGACGTCGATTTCTTCAGCATCGGCACGAACGACTTGATTCAATACGCTATTGCCGTCGATCGCGTGAATGAGCGCATCGCGCATCTCTACGAACCGTCGCACCCGGCGGTCTTGCGGTTGATCAAGATGGTTGCCGATGCGGCGCAGAAATATCAGATCTGGTTCGGTGTTTGCGGAGAAATGGCGGGGGAAATTGAGCTGACGCCGCTTTTGGTCGGGCTGGGCGTAGACGAACTAAGCGTCAGCCCGTCGCTGGTTCCGCGGGTGAAATCCGCCATTCGCAGCATTTCGCGCGAGGAATGCGAGAAACTGGTGGAGGAAGTGCTTGCGCTCGACACTCCAGCGGCAGTGCTCGAGCGCTCGTTGCAATTAGCGCGGGAACGTTATGGAGATTTGCTGGGCTGAGTAGTCCGTCATCCCGAGCGAAAGTCGAGGGATCCCGTAGCGTTGGCTCAAAGATTTCATGGCGGGATCCCTCGGCTCCGCTCGGGAGGACGGTTACGAGCGAATCTACTCCTCCTCGGTTTCCCCTTCGGGATCGATCTCGGGCTTGAGACCTTCCTCTTCCATTTTGCGAAGGACATCGCTCATGTCCTCGACCTCGTCCCAAACTTCCTGGCTCACGTAAATCGGCGCCTTCTGTTGCGTCGCCATCGCGATGCAATCACTCGGCCGGGCATCCAGCTCGATGATTTTCTTCTGCTGCAGCTCGTTCTCGGCGGCAACAATCATCCGCGCGTAATACGTCGCGTTTTTCAAATCGTTGATGATCACCCGCTCAACATGCGCCCCCACTGCTGTCATCAAATGCGCCATCAAATCGTGTGTTAATGGCCGCTCCTTCGTCATCTCGCGCATGAACATCGTGATCGCGCTCCCTACCGTCTGATCGACATAGACGATGAAAACTTTTTCACTGTTCCCGATGAAAACTGCGCAACCGCCGCTCGTCGGGAGAACGGCGCGAACATGCACTTCAATGACCGTTTTATTCACCGGAGCGACGGTACCGCGGGCCGAACGAAAAACAAGCTGCTGGGCCGGCGGAGCGCGATTTTCCGGGGAGCGCGCGCCGAGGCGCGTGCGCTACCCAAACAATCTTTGTGGCGAGTCGCTGAACAAAGATATGGGACACGTAAACGTTTGGCACGGCGAAACGGCTACAAATTGGCCCGCGAGCCGGAATTCCTGTGTTATTTTTCGGAATCATGTTGCATGTTTCGCGGGATCAATAATTGTCGGCTTTGCAGCCGCTGACGACATGACGAAAAACGACTGGGACCTGGAGGCGGCAAACGCCACTTACAACGTCGAGGGTTGGGGAACCGGTTACTTTGGCATCAATGCGGAAGGCAACGTGGTGGCGAAACCGCTCCAGGAAAATGGCGGCGAAATCACCATTCTCGAAGTAGTCAATGAAGCTCGCGCCCGCGGCCTTCCTTTCCCGCTTGTTATTCGCTTCCAGGATTTGCTGCGGCATCGGGTTGAATCCGTTAACTGCGCCTTCGACAATGCCATCACCGAATTCAATTACTCCGGAAAATATCGCGGCGTTTTTCCGATCAAGGTGAATCAGCTGCGCGAAGTAATCGAAGAAATTGTTGATGCTGGTCAGGAGTTTCACTTTGGTCTGGAGGCCGGTAGCAAACCGGAACTGGTCGCTGCCCTGGCCATGCACAAGGACCCGCAGAGTTTGATCATCTGTAATGGTTACAAGGATCCGGCGTTTATTCGGATTGCGCTACTTGGACGCAAGCTGGGAAAGCTCGTTATCATCGTAGTCGAGAAACTGGAAGAACTGGAACAGACCATCCGGACGTCCAAGGAAGTCGGAGTGGAACCGCTGATCGGCATTCGCGTCCGTCTCAACAGCAAAGGCGCGGGCAAATGGACGACCAGCGGCGGCGAGAACGCCAAATTCGGCCTCGACACTGTCAGCCTGATTGCCGCCAGCGAGATGTTGAAGAGCCAGGGACTCGAACATTGCCTGAAACTGATTCACTTCCATGTCGGCTCACAGGTGCCCGATATTTCGACGATCAAGCGGGCCGTGCGCGAGGCAGCACGCTACTACTCGAAGATCGCAAAACTTGGCCACAATCTGGAATACCTCGACGTTGGTGGTGGGCTCGGAGTCGATTACGACGGCTCCCGTTCTACTTTCGATAGTTCAACGAACTATTCGCTCCAGGAATACGCTAACGACGTCGTCTGGAACATCATGGATGTGTGCGACTCTGAAGGCGTAGCTCATCCAGCAATCGTTAGCGAAGGCGGACGCGCCATCGTTGCTCATCATTCTGTCCTGGTAATGGAGGCATTCAGTTCGATCGAAAAGACGGCGGGCAAAACCAAGATCGGGGCCACCGACAAGGATCACAAACTGGTCCGCGACATTTTGGAAGTGAAGCAACGGCTCAAGCGCGGTAATCGCCTGGAAAGCCTCCATGATTTGCAGCAAATCAAGGAGGAAGCCCAGCAAACGTTTGATCTCGGGCTACTCGATCTTGAGTCAAAAGCGAAAATCGATGCGGTTTACTGGCAACTGGCGAATCAAATTGTGGGCATGCACCGCGGGCTCAGGTTCATCCCGGACGAAGTAAAGGAGCTAGAGACTGCGCTCGGCGACCAATACATCTGCAATTTTTCCGTGTTTCAATCGCTGCTCGATCATTGGGCGCTTGGCCAGCTCTTTCCCATCATGCCCATTCATCGACTGACGCAGCCACCCGAACGGAACGGCACCATCGTCGATATTACCTGCGATTCCGACGGCAAGGTATCGAAGTTCATCGATCTGCTCGATGTGCGCGACACCCTGCCTCTTCATCGTATTACTCCCGGCGAAATTTATTATCTCGGCGTTTTCATGGTCGGCGCTTACCAGGACATCATGGGCGACCTGCACAATCTGTTCGGACGCGTCACCGAAGTGCACATTTTCCTCGATCCGGATGAGGAATCCGGCTGGTACATTGAAGAAGTCATCGAAGGCAGCACCATCGGCGAAGTTCTTGCCATGACACAATGGGACAAAGTTGAGCTAATGCGTCTGCTCAAGACACAGGTCGATTCGGCGATCAAGACCGATCGATTAAAACCGAATGACGCGATGAAGCTGCTTTCGGATTACGAGCGGCTACTGCAGGAGTACACTTATCTTAGTCTTAACGGCAGCAGCAAACCGGTTCCTCAACCGGGTACCTTTCTGCCTCTGAGCACGTGAAGCCGAGTCAGCCAGGCGAGTAGCTGTCGGATGGCGGCATCTGAGCCTCGCTGGCGACATCTGGCATTACTCATTTCGATTCTTCTTCTTTTCACGGTCGCACCCTTCGTCGTCACGCACAGACACGGCGTGATCATTCAGAATGTACTGTCGGCCGCGGTGCTGGTAGCCGGCTCGTACGCGCTGAGCGAGCGAAAACAGGTCTTTTTCGTTGCTATCGTCTTGTCAGCTCTGTCATTGGTCGGAACAGCGTTAGTCATCGCCTTCCCGGAGAAGTGGGCCTTTTTGCTTTCGCATGTGTTAATTCTTGCCCTGATAGGATTCTTTTGTGTCACCATTCTTTCCTACGTGCTGAGACGCGGTCGCGTTACCTCCGATCGGATTTTCGCTTCTATTTGTGTGTATATGCTGATGGGATACGGCTGGAGCTTCGTCTACTCGATCGTGGTGGAAGTGGAGCCACACGCGTTCGCCGCCACGACCGAGGTCGGCTTTCACGATTTCGTCGCCCGGCTTTTGCAGCTGAGATATTTCAGCTTTATGACGCTGACCACCGTCGGCTATGGCGACATCGTTCCTCATTCAGCCTTGGCACGTACATTGACGGTGCTCGAAGCCGTGATGGGACAAATTTTATCTCGTCGTGCTTGTCGGGCGTCTCGTCGGGTTGCACATCGTCCATGAAACTGCCGAACGGCTGCGTTAGGCGCTACAAATATGTTGTCGTCGTACAGGGAGGCGGCTACAGGGCTGAGGGCGCAGCTTCTATTTAGGACTGGCGGCGGCGGCGGGACAATGCACCGCACCACGTTGGCTCACGAAATTGCTGATCGCCGCCAAAATTGTTTCGTCGACATCGCTTTGAGTTTCGCCCGCAACCTGCAGTTCACGTTTCGTTGGTCGTAAGGAGTGATCTCCACCTTGCACCAAGTGAAGCTGGTTCGGCGCTGTCATTTCTTTGCGAACTTCGTTCAGAAGATCGAGTGGACAAAGTGAATCACGCGTTCCCTGAACAAATAGAATTGGCGTTTGCAGTTCGCGCAGGACTTTGTCGCGTAATTTTGTTCGATCCCCCATGGCACATAGCGGATAGCCGAGACAAATCAGGCCCGCCACTTTTTCCTCCAGCGACACGTGACAGCCAATTCGCCCACCCATGCTCTTGCCGATCAGAAATATTTCGCCGGACGTTTTCTCGCGCAATTGCGCCAGAGCTCGGCGATGCGCGGCGATGAGTTGCGGAAGCGGATCCGGCCGCTTTCGTCCCTGCCGCATATAATCGTAATCGAACAACGTAACCGCGCCTAGCGTTTCCAAGCGCTCTTTCCAGCTTTGCATCCACTGATGGGTCGACGGCGCGCCGGCTCCGGGTGCGAAAAGGAAGCTCGGTTTCATCAATGGAAGTCAGGCATCTTGTCCGGCTTGGCAAATAATCCTGGAGGGACACGCGCTGTCGTGTCGCGAATTTTGGGCGGTTCCGGGCCGGGCTAGAGTTACAGCGCGGCGCCCTCCATGGAAGGCTCGGCTTCAGCGCGAAAGAAGCGCAGCCTCCAGCCGGTCCAGAAATGGCGTTTGCGCCTCTTTCAGTTTGCGCCGCGCGTCCTTGAGGGAGAAGAAGCAAATTCGATCTACTTCAGGGAAATTTTGCATGTTTCCGGAGCGCGGCGGCCATTCTAGTTGGAACATGTTCGAGCGACAGGTGAAGTCGCCGGGCAGGTTGCCCTCAAATGCCCAGGCGTACACTGTTTTACCGCCCTTCTGCTTTATCCATCCCAATTCGATCCATTGGGTGCTATGCGCTGAAATTCCCACCTCTTCGGCAAACTCGATCTGAGCCCGGCACAACAAATCTTCGCCCGGATCAATTTCGCCTTTTGGGATTGTCCAGAAGCCATCGTCTTTGTGTCGATAAAATGGTCCACCCGGATGAGCGAGTAAGACTTCCAATGCATGATCGCGTTTTCGGAACATCAACAGTCCGGCGCTGGTACGTGATCGAGCCATTTACGATTTTAAGCGTGGATTACGCGGATGACACCGATGCATTAATGACGAAGCTCAAATGACGAAATCCAAAACAAAGACGAAAATCCCGAAAGCTGGGCGCGCCGTGCTGTCGGTGCCCAAGTTTATCCAAGGAGGTAGACCGCCACGAGGCAGAGCAGAAAGTAAGATACAAGAACCGCCGCTCCCGCGTAATCTTTCGCCATTCGCTGACCAAAGAAGAGAGCCAGAATAGAAATGGCGGAAATGACTGCGCCGTAGAAAGCGACGCTGGAGTGATGCGTCAAAAGGATCAGAACGCATCCGATTGCGCTGAGCACACCGGCTACCAGCTCCAGAATAGTAATGATGGAGAGCAGCAGCGGCACCATTCCGGCGAGCGGACTTTTGCCGAAATGTGCCTGAAGAAACTGTAGATTCCCGCGACGGTCGGCGACCTTATCAATTCCCGATTGAAGGAAGAGAATTGCGAGAAAAGCTGAGACCAGTGCCTGAAGCAACCAGTTGGCGTTGGCGGCGAGCAGGTGCAGGCAGAACATGACAGCAATTCCTGCCACGGGATAAAGTTGCGAGTCAACTAAATCTGAATGCGATTGTAGAGGCGCTTGTGCCAAGCGCCTGTTTTGGGTTCGGCACTCGCCGCGGCGAGTGCTGCTAC
>JBKPQI010000193.1:0-6062 GCA_046733975.1 Verrucomicrobiota bacterium | reverse complement strand
GGTGACCTCTGTCCGCTGCGAGTCGTTCTCCTTTAGTTTTCGCTGCAGATCGGGCAGTTCCTGCGCCGACGGGGGACTCGAAGGCACTGCCACCATCGGCACGGCCGTCGGTTTGCCGCAGCGCTGGCAATTGAGGGTCATTCCAGCCGCGGCGGCGTCAACAATGAGCGGACTGGCGCAATGTTGACATTTGAAGAGAAGATCCCCCGCTTCATTTCTAGCCTGCGGCCGAACCGGGTTCATTATGCAGTAATTAAGCAGAGCCTATACCAGCGCCGGTAGCACAGGCGCGTTGTCCGCCGCCAGACGGACTTAGTATAGCAAGCTGTGCCTGCAATCGCATCGGATAGCAACACACGAAGCAGGTGGGGGCGGTTCAGCGAACTGCCCGGAGGAGATTAACGTTAATACCTCCTTTGCGGACGAGCTCGCGGTCCACCGCAACAACGAACGCCGAGCCGCGCGTCTCGCTCTGAATATTCTTGGGACCACCCCGTCGCCACAAGGAGGGACGACTTGACTCAATTAGTCAGATTTTGCGGCGCCTAATTAGCGTCGTTCTGGCGCTGTTTTGTTTACTGCAGAACGTATTCGAATCGCGCAGTCGCCTCCTCAAGAGATGGTTATGCCTCACCACCCCGATGTGGAACAGGCGCTGCTAAAGGCTCTCGGAGGACTGTACACAAATGGCTAAAGTTTTAGGTATCGATTTGGGAACGACAAACTCCTGTATGTCGGCGATGGAGGGTGGCGACCCGGTAGTCTTAGAGAACAGTGAAGGCGCCCGCACGACACCTTCGATTGTCGCTTTTTCGAAAAATGGCGAGCGACTAGTCGGTCAGGCGGCAAAACGACAGGCCGTCACGAATCCGGCAAACACGATTTTCTCAATCAAGCGGTTCATGGGCCGGAAGTATGACGAAGTGCACGAAGAAGAACATCGCGTGCCCTATAAAATCGTGAAAGCCGCCAATGGCGACGCTCACGTTCAGGTAGAAGTAAACGGCGAGCGCAAGACATTTTCGCCGCCGGAAATTTCCGCGATGATTCTGGCCAAGCTGAAGAGTGACGCGGAAGCGAAACTCGGAGAAAAAATCACGCAGGCTGTAATTACCGTTCCGGCTTACTTCAACGATTCGCAGCGTAACGCCACCAAGGACGCGGGCAAAATTGCCGGCCTGGAAGTGTTGCGGATCATCAACGAGCCGACTGCCGCTTCACTGGCCTACGGTTTGGACAAGAAGAAGGACGAAAAGATTGCAGTCTACGACCTCGGCGGCGGCACCTTTGACATTTCCGTTCTGGAGATTGGCGATGGTGTCTTCGAAGTCAAAGCGACCAACGGCGACACTCACCTCGGCGGTGACGATTGGGACGCCCGCATCATGGATTGGGTCGTTAATGAATTTAAGAAAGATACCGGCATCGATCTAACGAAACAGCCGGATGCGATCCAGCGGATCAAAGAAGAATCGGAGAAGGCGAAAATTGCGCTTTCTTCAACGCAGGAATACGAGATCAATCTTCCGTTCATTACGGCGGATGCGAGCGGGCCGAAACATATTCAGAAGAAACTGACCCGCTCGAAATTGGAGCAGCTTTGCGACGATCTTTTTCAGCGCACTGTTGGTCCGGTCAAGGCGTGCCTGAATGACGCGAAACTAACCGAGAAGGAAATCAACGAGCTGGTGCTGGTCGGTGGTATGACCCGCATGCCAAAAGTTATCGAGACCGCGCGGCACCTCATTGGCAAAGAACCGCATAAGGGCGTGAATCCCGACGAAGTTGTCGCGGTCGGCGCCGCGATTCAGGGCGGTGTGCTCAAGGGCGACGTCAAGGACGTGCTCCTACTCGATGTCACGCCACTTACTCTAGCGATTGAGACCGCCGGTGGTGTCGCGACGCCAATGATTCCGCGGAACACGACCATTCCAACTCGCAAGTCGCAGATCTTTTCGACCTACAGCGACAATCAGCCCGGAGTTGAGATCAAAGTTCTGCAAGGAGAGCGGCCGCTTTCGCGCGACAACAAGAATCTTGGCACATTCCATCTCGATGGAATTCCGCCGGCGCCACGTGGCGTTCCACAGATCGAAGTGACTTTCGACATTGATGCGAACGGCATTCTGCATGTTTCCGCCAAAGATCTTGGAACTGGCAAGGAGCAGAAGATTTCCATTACCGGAAGCTCCGGTCTCTCGAAAGACGAAGTCGAGAAGATGCAGAAAGAAGCGGAGCTGCACGCCGAAGAAGATAAAAAGGCGAAGGAAGCAATCGAGATCAAAAACAACGCCGACAACCTGGCGTATCAATGCGAGAAGCAGTTGAAAGATCTCGGCGACAAAATCTCCGGCGACAAGAAGAAGCAGGTCGAAGACGCCATCGCCGCGGTGCGCGAAGCGATCAATCGCAATGACACCGACGCGATGAAGCGGACCTATGATGACCTGCAGAACAAGTTCCAGGAAATCAGCGCCGAACTATACAAACAGGCCTCAGCTGGCGCAGGTGCGCAGACTGGACCGCCACCTGAAGCGCAAGCGCGGCCGGGAGCGGAGCAAGGCGCCGGTCGCCAGTCCGGCTCGGACCGTGGCGGTAATGGCGACGTTGTCGACGCCGAGTTTGAAGTAGTGGACGAAGACAAGAAGAAATAACCCAATTTGCCGGTGGTAGCTCGCAAACTCCCGAGCTACTGCCGGCAACAACAAGCAAACAAAGGAGTAGAGAAAGAAACTATGGCATCAGTTAATGTCAGACCACTTGGAGATCGGGTGCTGGTGCAGCCGATTGAAGAGCAGGAAGTAAAGAAGGGCGGTATTATCATTCCCGATACCGCGAAGGAAAAACCGCAGGAAGGCAAAGTCGTCGCGCTGGGAACCGGCAAAATTGACGACAACGGCAAGAAAGTCGATTTCACCGTCAAGTCCGGTGACAAAGTGCTGATCTCGAAATACGGGGGCACTGAAATCAAGATCGACGGCGACACCTATCTGATCATGCGAGAGGACGATATCCTCGGCATCATCGGATAAGTGCGGAATCGACAGGCAAGATGCCTGTCGGCCGAGTCAGGCAGGGATGCCTAACTTCCGACGAACCATCAACCAAGAACTATAGAATATGGCAGCTAAACAATTACAATTTGATGAAAGTGCGCGGCACGCGTTGCTGCGCGGCATCGAGAAACTGGCGAGGGCCGTCAAGGCCACGCTCGGACCGAGCGGTCGCAATGTGATTCTCGATAAGAAATTCGGCAGCCCGACGATCACGAAGGACGGCGTCACAGTCGCGAAAGAGATCGAGCTGGAAGATCCCTATGAGAACATGGGTGCTCAGCTCGTGCGCGAAGTGGCTTCGAAGACTTCGGATATCGCCGGTGACGGTACCACTACGGCAACCGTCTTGGCAGAGTCAATCTACAAGGAAGGTCTGCGGAATGTCACTGCGGGAGCGAATCCTACTTCGCTACAACGCGGCATTCTCAAGGCAGTGGACGCAATCGTGGAGGAGCTGAAGAAAATCTCCAAGAAAGTCAGTGATCGGACTGAGATCGCGCAGGTCGCAACCGTTTCCGCTAACTGGGACAAGACGATCGGCGAAATCATTGCCGACGCGATGGACAAGGTTGGCAAGGACGGAACCATTACCGTCGAGGAAGCGCGTTCCATCGACACCACTCTCGAGGTGGTCGAAGGCATGCAGTTCGACAAAGGTTATCTGTCGCCCTACTTCGTGACCAATGCGGAAGCGATGGAAGCGGCTCTGGAAAACCCCTACATCCTCATTCACGAGAAGAAAATCTCGAGCTTGAAAGACATGCTTCCGCTGCTGGAGAAAGTAGCGAAGGCTGGTCGTCCGCTCCTGATCATCGCAGAAGATGTGGAAGGTGAAGCGCTCGCGACGCTGGTCGTGAACAAGCTGCGCGGCACTCTGCAGGTTTGCGCGGTCAAGGCTCCGGGATTCGGTGATCGTCGCAAAGCGATGCTGGAAGATATCGCAGTCCTGACCGGTGGTCGTTGCATCACGGAAGATCTTGGAATCAAACTCGAGAACGTGAAGCTCGATGACCTCGGCAAGGCCAAACGCGTCACCATCGACAAGGAAAACACCACCATTGTCGAAGGCGAAGGCAAGCAGAACGACATCCAGGGTCGAGTGACTCAGATCCGCCGTCAGATCGAAGAGACGACGAGCGATTACGATCGCGAGAAACTCCAGGAGCGTCTGGCTAAACTCGCCGGCGGTGTGGCCGTGATTAACGTCGGCGCTGCTACCGAGACTGAGATGAAAGAAAAGAAGGCACGCGTCGAAGATGCATTGCATGCGACGCGCGCCGCGGTCGAGGAAGGCATTGTTCCGGGCGGCGGCGTCGCGTTCATTCGCGCGCAGAAGGCGCTCGACAACGTGAAAGATCTCGAAGGCGACGAGAAAGTTGGCGTCCAGATTGTGCGCCGGGCCATCGAAGAGCCGACCCGTCAGCTCGCCGATAATGGCGGCGCGGAAGGGGCGCTCATCGTCGAGGAAGTGAAGAAGCGCAAAGGCAACGAAGGTTTCAACGTTGCGACCGGTGAATACGAGGATCTCGTCAAGGCCGGCGTTGTTGACCCGACGAAAGTCACGCGCAGCGCGTTGCAAAACGCCGCCTCGATCTCGGGCCTGTTGCTCACCACTGAAGCGGTCGTGACCGAGCTACCGGAGAAGGAAAAGACTCCTCCAATGCCGGGCGGCGGAATGGGTGGCATGGGCGGAATGGATTATTGATCCGCTAGATCAACTAACGAAACTTCAACAGCAGCCGGACTCGAAAGGGTCCGGCTGTTTTGCTTTTGGGATTCTCTAGCCGCCATCGATGGCTTTTGGTGAAGCTTCAAAAGTGGATCCCGAGCGTTAGTCGAGGGAATCCCGTGACAAAGCCTTCCAGGTAACTTAGCGGCATCCATCGACTTCGCTTAGGATGACAAGAAGCTTATCGCCTGATTCTTTAGACGTCCTGATCTTTGCGTTATCGTGAGGAATGTTACCATCCTACGACGATTTCTTAATCAGCCGGTTCGACTATCCCGATGACGTGCGGACATTTGAAAAAGGAAAATTCGAAACCGTAAAGGTCGGATCGATGACAATCGGCCGGGCTAGTTATGAGCCCGGCTGGAAATGGTCGCAACATGTGGGTGCAGCCACGGGAACGGCGTTCTGCGACGTGGAACACGTTGGGATGGTTGTGTCCGGACGCGCGGCTTGCCAAATGAAAGACGGCCGCTACTTCGAGATGAAGCCGGGAGATTTGTTTTATATCGGGCCCGGCCACGACAGCTGGGTAGTCGGCGACGACCCATATGTCTCACTCCATTTCCTCGGCGCGGAACATTACGCGCAGCGAGGTCGCTGAATCTAGTTTGACTATCTAAAAGGTCCCGCGAACGGGATCCCTCGACTTCGCTCGGGATGACGCTCGCGCTCCCTTTAGCGTTATTTGGCGTTTTTAGCGGCGATCATTCGTAGTTGAACTTCGGAGGAAAAAATCGAGAATGCAGACCAACTTAAGCTTTTGTTCCGAGCGCGCCTAATCCAAGCGGCGCAAATCCCGGAGCGTTTCCAATGAGAGATTACGTTGCAGAGTTGATGGCCGAGGTGAAGGCGAAGAACCCGGCCGAACCAGAGTTTCACCAAGCGGTCCAGGAAGTCCTCGATTCACTCACCATTGTGCTCGAGCAGCACCCGGAGTATCGCCGCGAGAAAATCCTGGAGCGGATCATCGAGCCGGAACGGGTGATTATGTTTCGTGTGCCTTGGCGGGACGATCAGGGCAACCTTCACGTTAATCGAGGCTTTCGCATTCAAATGAACAGCGCAATCGGCCCGTACAAAGGCGGCTTGCGTTTTCATCCCAGCGTTAACTTGAGTATCCTGAAGTTTCTCGCCTTTGAGCAGATATTTAAAAACGCGCTGACCACCCTGCCCATGGGTGGCGCGAAAGGAGGGTCGGACTTCGATCCCAAGGGCAAGAGTGACTTTGAAGTGATGCGCTTCTGTCAGGCGTTCATGTGCGAGCTGTTTCGTCA
>JBKPQI010000192.1:0-6759 GCA_046733975.1 Verrucomicrobiota bacterium | reverse complement strand
GCTATGCCCTGCGCCAGAACAAACTTACTTTCGTCATGACCACGCCGCTGCGCTCTGGCAACCCAGTCGCCGATCACATCGCGAAGCACGGCGATGGAGTGAAAGCCATCGCCTTGAAGGTCGAAGACGCTACCTCAGCCTGGGAGGAAACAACCAGCCGCGGGGGCAAGAGTTTTCTCGAGCCGATGACTTTAACCGATGGCGACGGCCAGCTGGTCATGAGCGGAATCCACACTTACGGCGACACGGTTCACCTCTTCATTGAACGGGAAAATTATCACGGCGTTTTCATGCCCGGTTTTCGCGCTTGGAAATCAACCTACAACCCTCCCGAGACCGGTCTTCTCTATGTCGACCACTGTGTCGGCAACGTCGGTTGGAACCAGATGAACCCGTGGGTCAAGTTCTACGAAGAGGTCATGGGATTTCGCAACATTTTGAGCTTCGACGACAAGGATATTTCAACCGAATACTCGGCTCTGATGAGCAAGGTGATGAGCAACGGTAATGGTTACGTGAAGTTTCCAATTAATGAGCCGGCTGAAGGCAAAAAGAAATCGCAGGTAGAAGAATATCTTGATTTTTACGATGGCGAAGGCGTCCAGCACGTCGCAATAGCGACTAACGACATCGTCAAGACCGTCACCGAATTGCAAAAGCGCGGTCTCGAATTCTTAAATATTCCTTCCACCTATTATGAGACTGTTCTGGATAGAGTCGGGCCCATCGACGAGGACCTCCAGCCGCTGCAAAGACTCGGGATTCTGGTTGATCGAGACGACGAAGGTTACTTGCTTCAGATCTTTACCAAACCCGTTGAAGATCGCCCAACTTTGTTTTTCGAGATTATTCAACGCAAAGGCGCAAAGAGTTTCGGCAAGGGGAACTTCAAAGCTTTGTTTGAAGCGTTGGAACGCGAACAGGAGGCGCGAGGAAATTTATAGCGCATGGCAATGTCCCAAGTGCGTCATTGCGAGCTAAATTTTTGTAGGGCAGGCGTTCTCGCCTGCCTGGAGAAAGGACGGCAAGCGGGTGCGCTTGTCCTACAGATGAATAGTCGACGGCCTTCGCCAGAGGCGTCGCAGGAGGATTAGGCATGCCATACTATCAGAAGCTCGGGGAAATTCCGCGAAAACATCACATTTGGTTCCGGCGCAACGGTGCGGGTCCCGGTTTTAAGAATGAAGGGATCTATTACGAACACGTTGTTACTACGGAAGGGTTCAATGAGGCCTTCTCCATTATGTATCACCTGCGACCGCCCACTCGCGTGCGCAACGTAAAGTTACTCAAATGCGAAGAACTCAAGAGAGCCGCCGATAGCCCGTTGCGGCATCATCATCTGCGGACCGCGAATCTGCCGCGTCGTGGCGATCTCTACAGTGGCCGCGTTCCCATCCTGTTTAATCAGGACATGACGGCGTGGCGTTGCCGCCCCGAAAAAAACTACGGACAATTTCAGTATTACAAGAACGGCGGAGCCGACGAAATCATCTTCATCTTCAAAGGTGGCGGCACCATTGAGTCTGTCTTCGGCCAGCAACGATATCGCGCTGAAGATTACATCGTAATCCCGCGCGGCATCACTTACCGTCTCGAGCCTGACAATATACAGGAAGAGGATTACCTGATACTCGAATCGGCTGGCCCGGTTAGGATTCCGAAACGGTACCTAAACAGCGAAGGGCAAATTAAAATGGGTTCGCCTTATTCGGAGCGCGATTTTCACGGCCCTTCGGAATTGAATGTAGTCGATAAGGAAGAAGATACCGAGATTTTGGTGAAGGATGGACCGCGTTGGACCTGTGTAACGATGGCGCATCATCCATTCGATGTCGTCGGTTGGGATGGCTACGTTTACCCATTCACTTTCAATGCGCAGGATTTCGAGCCGATCACCGGCACGGTTCACCAGCCGCCACCTATTCATCAGACGTTTGAAATTCGCGGTTACGTGGTGTGCACCTTCGCGCCGCGTCTACTCGATACGCATCCCGAGGCAGTGAAAATCCCGTGGGTTCATGATAATGTCGAAGCCGATGAGGTATTGTTTTATGTGCGCGGTAATTTTGGGTCGCGCCGCGGCATTGAGCCGGCTTCCATCACCTTGCATCCTCGCGGAATCCCGCATGGACCGCATCCCGGAACCATCATGGCCAGTAAAGATGCGCAGCGCACCGAAGAACTGGCAGTAATGTTCGACACTCAACACACTCTGGAGTTGACCGAAGCTGCCGTCGCCTTAGACGACGAGAAGTACCCGTTAAGCTGGCTCGATTGACCGTGAATCTATCCCACAACGGCGAAACAGAACTGCAAGCGGCCGAGCGCCGCATTCGAAGTCTGCCGAAATGCGGCGCAGCGAAGCTCGCCCACATGGAGGATACTTTCCGAAATTTGCTGGAAGCAATTGGAGAGGACCCGCAGCGCGAAGGATTGCTGCGAACGCCTTTGCGTGCCGCGCACGCCTTCGAATTTCTCACCAACGGCTATCGTCAAAATTTAGAGGAAATTGTTAACGACGCAATCTTCACCTCGGAAGCGAGCGAAATCATACTGGTGAAAGACATCGAACTCTATTCGATGTGCGAACATCATTTGCTGCCCTTCATCGGTCGTGCGCACGTGGCCTACATTCCGAATGGAAAGGTCATCGGCCTTTCCAAGATCGCGCGCATTGTCGATGTTTTCGCGCGGCGCTTGCAAATTCAGGAGCAACTCACGGTGCAAATCGCGGATGCGTTAATGAAATGCCTGGAGCCAAACGGTGTGGGTGTCGTGGTCGAGGCGAAACACCTTTGTATGATGATGCGTGGAGTCGAAAAGCAGAACTCGCTGATGAAAACTTCCTGCCTGCTCGGTTCCTTCAAGGAAGATGCCCGCACCCGCTCCGAATTCCTCTCGCTGCTGAAAGGATAACTGAGGATAGGCTGTCTCGGACCGCGGGCTTTTTGCGCCGAGATATCGTAGCGAGGCTGGCAGCCTCGCGGCCGGAGTCAGGCAAAGATGCCTGACTTCGAAGGTATGGCAGCATTAATTTCGAATGCTGTCTCGCGCAGACGGCCTACAATTCTGTATGCTCCTCACTGTCAGTAAGCGCGTCGAATTTTCCGCTTCACGCCGTCTCTTTTCGCCAAGGCTCTCCGCGGAAGAAAATCACAGCCTTTTCGGAGAAGAAAGCAGCGCACGCTACGGCACCGGACGCAATTACGTAGCTTACTTTATTTTCAGCGGTCAACCCGATCGTGTCACGGGAATGCTGATCAATATCAGCGAGATCAAAGAGCGGGCCGGAGGAATCATTCACGGCGGTTACGACCATCGCTTTTTAAATGACGATAACCCTGCCTTTCGCAACCAGGTTCCAACCGCCGAGAATGTTTGCCGACAACTTTTCACTGATGTTGCACCGCTCTTTGCCGGAAATCCTGCAAAGCTGTGCGCCGTTCACCTTCGCGAAGACCCGGAGCGCAGCGCGACGGCTTACGGTGACGGTGCGATCGAAGCAAATTACTGGTTCGAATTCTCCGCTGCCCGCAAAACCATCTCGCCATATTTGAGCGCCGTCGAAAACGAAAAGCTCTTTGGTGTCGCTACTCGCGAACACGGCCACAACTATCGCGCGCGGGTGACCTTTCGTGCCGATTCCGTTTCCGACACACCCGCGCCTGGAATGCAGAAAGATGTCTCAGAACTAATTCAAACATTGCGAACCAGGCTCGATCACAAAAATCTGAACCATGACGTGGAAGCCCTGCGCGAGAAACCGGTGACAACGGAGGGGCTGGCTCGTTTCATTCTTCAAGGCCAACCGACGCCGTCGCGGGTTCGCCTGCACGAGCGCGCGGATTTTTTCGCGGAAGCTTGGAGTGACGGCGAAATGTTTTTAGCCGTGCGTGAACCATTTAGTGCGGCGCATCGTCTCCATGTGCCCTCTTTTTCCGATACACAAAACGCCGAACTTTTCGGCAAATGCAATAACCCGCACGGACATGGTCACCGATATGTGGTGGAAGCCACCGTTGGCGGCGAGTACGATGAGCGCTCGGGCACGCTG
The DNA here is from genome assembly GCA_046733975.1 of Verrucomicrobiota bacterium. Classification (GTDB taxonomy): domain Bacteria; phylum Verrucomicrobiota; class Verrucomicrobiia; order Chthoniobacterales; family UBA10450; genus AV69. The sequence goes on along the minus strand of JBKPQI010000192.1, from coordinate 2,702 downwards.
GCAAACTTCGAGGAACTTCGCACTGCGTTGCGTGCGGCCGTTGCGCCCTGGCGCGACAAGCACCTCGATTTGGAGACAAAAGAGTTTCGAGCACATCCCTCCACCGGCGAAAATATTGTGCGCGCGCTTTGGCCAAAAATTGATAGTGCGCTTCAACAACGCCTGGTGCGTTTACGATTGTGGGAGACCGATAACAATCGTTTCAGTCTACGCCGGACGTAAAATGTCTGCATTTTTCCTGTAGCGGCGTTCTGTCAGCGCCGAAAATTATTATTACGGCGGTCGCACACCGCCATTACAGTAGCAACATGTCCAGCAGCTTCGGTGGCGACATTACCATCAATATAATCGCGTCCATCATTGCCTCGCTGGTCCTGCTCGCGGCGGGCTATCTTTGGGGGAAGTACAAGGAGCGGCGCAAATATGGTCGCAATCTCGAAGAGTACGACTTTTACCCTTTTATCATTAACCGGGAGAATTTTCCGGAATTCAATCTCAAGGATTTCCGGCTCGGCATGCACTATTTCCTGAAGAACAACGACTACACCGCGGCGCGACAATTGATATTCATTGGCGAGCAAAACAATGTGCGGGCTTTGCTCGAGCCTTCGGAGCAAAAGGTTTACGCCAAGCTTTTCGAGAAATATGAGGGTAAAAAGATCGCCGACGACACGACTGAATACCTGGAAAATTACGTTCGTATTGTGCGTTTGATTGGGAAGTCATTCCCAAATTCCGGCATTGAAATCCTGCTGCACAATCTTGCCGACCCGTCGCATTCGCTTATTGCCCTGGAAAATAACGTCACGGGCAGACATCTGCGCGACGGCACGACCAATCTGCTGATCGATCTGAAGAAGCGTCAGCTCATGCACGAGGACAAGTTGAACTACGAGCTGAATATTGGTGCGCGAAAATTCAAGTGCACCACCATTCCGATTTTGCGCAAGGAATTCGGAATCGTCGGCGCAATTTGCATCAATGTCGATGCGAACTATTTGACCGAAGAGGTGATGCAGAACAAGGAGCGGATCGAAGCCTGGTTCAAAAATTTCTGCCGCACGGACATGCACCTGGATGAGAACATTCTGAGTAAGGATGAGTATGCCAAGGCGGTGAAAGGTCAGCGCCACTTCAAGGACGACGCATTCTGAAACTATCCGCCGAACCACGCTTCGCCACGTTACGGCACGGCAGGCGCATCTCGTCATCCCGAGCGCAACTCGAGAAATCGCGGCCGCGAAAGCTTTAAGGTAGCGCATCGGGATCCCTCGGCTTCGCTCGGGATAACGGCGTGGAGATGGCGCGCTGGCACTTAGGTCCCGCCTCGTTCCAAAACTCTGTTGAGGGAACGCAATTGCGTTTTGGACCTCCGTTTCTGCCCGAGCGATGTTGCTTGTGCGAAATGGCTTCCGCATGCGAATGAAATGGAGTTTCGAACAGAGCGGAGATTCCCAAACAGAGTTTGGGAACCAGAAGTGCGGGTAGGATGATTTTTGGCCGTACTCTCTTTTCACGCCTGCCGCTACCATGCCCAATGAAGACACGCGTTGCGCGGACCCAAAATTCATTGATAGAAGTGAACCTGAGATGAAACGATATCTCATCACCGGCGCCAGCCGAGGGATCGGCCGCGCCATTGCGCTAAAGCTCGCCGCACCCGACGTGATGCTATTGTTGCATGGACGCGATACGGTCGCACTGGCGGAAACATGTCGCGAAGCGGAAAAGAATGGCGCAAAGACGGCGAAACTAATTCACGACCTGGCGACGTTCCGCGGCATCGACGATTTGACGGCGGAGGCCGGGCACGAACCAATTGATGTGCTTGTCAATAACGCCGGCATCGCCGTGGTGAAACCCTTCGGCGAGATTACGCCCGACGAATGGGAACAAACTGTCGGTGTCAATGTCACTGCGCCCTTTTTCCTCATCCAACATTTTGCTCCGCGAATGCCGCAGGGCTCCAGCATTGTAAATATTTTGTCGATTGCTGCCAAAACCGCATATCCGAATTGGAGCATTTATTGTGGCAGCAAGTTCGCGCTCGAAGGATTGTCAGCCGCGATTCGCGAAGAACTTCGTTCCCGCGAAGTTCGAATGCTCAACATCTATCCGGCGGCAACGGATACTGACATTTGGAACGCTGTTGCCGGTGAATGGCCACGCGAACAAATGATGTCGGCCGTCGATGTTGCCGATGCTGTCGCGTTCGCGATCACTCAGCCACCGGCGGTGACAATCGAAAACATCACGCTGTCGAACACGGCCGGCGCTTTGTAGCCGTCATCCCGAGCGAAGCCAGGGATCCGGCCATGAAACCGTGAACGTAACTCACGGCATCCCTCGACCTCGCTCGGGATGACCAAAAGAGAAATCTTGAATCGGATCCTAGCCGTTCCCGCATCTTAACAGGCGATGCTCATCATCCCAAAACCGGGACGTGAAATTCCCAAAACCGTCGATAAGCCATCTACAAGTAGCTGCCGCTGCTTTCTCAATTTGCTCGGAACTGGTGACTTACATGCGATCTCGTGCGTTGGCATGAGCCGTGCGAAAGCGTTTTCGGTATGAACAAGCTGGGTCGTTCATTCCAGTCTCAAACGGCCCGCTCGCTATCGCAAAAGTTCTACCAACCTCAGAAGTTCTCTAGCTTGCCCGCACGGGGGCCGAGCCGGCTCGGCTTCTGGATTCCTGTGTTA